>NZ_JAUBRP010000030.1:0-79063 GCF_036701935.1 Microcoleus sp. M2_D5
CGCGCCCGTCCTTTTTGGACGGGCGCGACGCCCATCCCACAATAACAATTAAAATTATCAGTTATTTAATTCGCGCTCCGTAGTTAGCGAACAAGATTTTTTTAAAAGAAAGTAGAATTAAAGATATTCGGTAGGAATATAACATTGTTGTTTTCTAGTGTATTGGAGGGAATTAAAAATTACCGAAGCGCTGAATTAAACACTCGGCAATTCTGGCTGCGGCACCGGGTTCTCCCATGCGGCGCAAGCCATTTTCAGCGATTAGCTGCAATCTGTCGGGATCGCGGAGCAAAGACTGGACGGCGCCGGCAACTTCAGCGGGATGTTTGACTAAAATTAATGACGGGCCTAACAGGCGACTTTGAGCTTCTGCAAAAGCTGGAGTAAATTGCGGGCCGTTTCCCGGAATGGCGATCGCGGGTT
The DNA here is from genome assembly GCF_036701935.1 of Microcoleus sp. M2_D5. Taxonomy (NCBI): domain Bacteria; kingdom Bacillati; phylum Cyanobacteriota; class Cyanophyceae; order Oscillatoriales; family Microcoleaceae; genus Microcoleus; species Microcoleus sp. M2_D5. Next base: position 424 of record NZ_JAUBRP010000030.1, read on the forward strand.
TTCCTAAACCTACAAATTGTTCTGTAGCCGTTCCGGCCATTGCTATTGCTAAATCGGCTTCGTACAAACAATCGTTAAAACTTTGCTGAGTCAAAATCATCGTGGCGTTTCTCTGCACAAATGTCAAGGGCAATAGCAAATTAGGAGATTCTTTCCGAATTTCTCGATCGCTAGAAACAGGAGGTCGCAAAATACTTCCTTCGGGTCGCTGCGTTCTAGTTTCCCCGTCTTGGCGCCAGCCGAAAAATTCTAAACTAGGTCGCAAAGCTTCTAAGTTTAACTCTGGAGAAATGGCTCCGAAAAATAACAATTTGCGATCGGCAAACAGCGATAAAATTCCGGCTGCAGCCTCTACTATTAGCAGCCAATTAGCATAGGCTTCCGGCGCTCTAGAACCGGGGAGTAAGGTGATGACTAGCGATCGCGACCTTTCCCGAAACTCTGCGTCAGGGCCGTAAAAACCGGCTGGATTTTCCGGTTCGAGTCCGTCCATCATCGGATTTCCGAGATTGTAAGCGGGAATGCCCAGCTTTTGTAAAGTCTCGGCAGTCAGCGCGTCCCTGGCAAAAACGGCCCGACAGCGCGATCGAGTCATCAACCAGCGTTCCCAAGGCAAATAAACCGATCGCGACCAATTCCACCCACCAAAGACCCTAGATTTGCTCCCCAGAGGCCCGTCCTCGTCCCGCAAATAATACTCGGACTTGGCAGTACCGACAAAGGCATAGGGCGCACCGCTGACCCAAGCAAACAGCAGCGGTACAATATCCCCGCAGGCTAAAATAACGCCGTCTTGATTCCCAGACTGTTGTTGAGTCCGCACCCAAGCGCGGATGGCTTTAAACTGAGCGATTGTCAACTGCAGCAGGCCGCCTTTGACATCGCGCAAAAATTCCCTCCCGTCCATGTAAATAAAGCCGCCTGAAGGCATTCGCTGCACCGGGCCGATGATGCGGGCGTTTTCTAGTTGAGCGAAAGCTTGCCCTTCGCCCACTAGCGGAAACACGGCTAATTCTGGCGGATGCGGGTGCTGTTGCAGTTCCTGCAAGATGCGAAGGGCGATCGCGTCTTCTCCGTGGCCGTTACTGAGGCAAAGTAATTTCAATCCCAACTCTCTCAAAAACTGTCTCTGAATATATAGAAGCAAGATTAGCCGCAGGATGCAAGGTGGTATAGCCGGATGTTGAAGTAAGTGGATCGCCGATCGCACGAGTCCGGGACTTTTTGGTAAAATAGCAGATGAAACTCTATTTTATCGGTAAAATTGGATGGTACAAACCCAGCCAAAATCTTTGACACTCCAAGAGTTTCTGAAGTTGCCAGAAACCAAACCAGCCAGCGAGTACATTGACGGTGAAATCATTCAAAAACCGATCCCTCAAGGACAACATAGTGTCATTCAAGGCGAGTTGACAAGCGCTGCTAATACTGCTGTTAAACCTCAAAAGGTGGCGCGAGCATTTCCACAACTACGGTGCATTTTTGGCGGTCGAGCGATCGTTCCAGACGTGACTGTATTCACTTGGGAACGCATTCCCCGTCAAGAAAATGGTGGTGTGGCAAATGTGTTTGCGATCGCCCCGGATTGGACAATTGAAATCCTCTCCCCCGACCAAAGCCCAACTAAAGTTACTAAAAATATTTTATATTGTCTCAAACACGGAACTCAAATGGGTTGGTTAATCGATCCAGAGGAGCGATCGGTTTTTGTATATCGGCCGACTCAATCAACGGAGGTGTTTGACGAACCGGAACAGTTATTGCCCGTGCCATCTTTTGCCAGGGAATTGCAACTGACAGTAGGAGAATTATTTGGTTGGCTATTAGAGTGATATCATGTCCTATCGAGCGATCGCACATGATATCACTACTGACCACTGACTACTGACCGAAAGCATCCACGATTCATCCGTCCAGAAATAAAAAACCTGTATCCGAGAAACTTGCCCCCCAAATTTATCTCGCGCAAGTCAATACTTCAATTCTAAAATCTAAAATCTAAAATCTAAAATCTAAAATCGATTGACTACTGACTGCTGACTACTTCCCCTCGATATATTGTTTTAAAGTATTCCGAATTTGTTTGAGTTGAAATCCCTTAGCAAGTTGGCGCAGCTTCGAGACAAACGGCACTAAATTAGGTTCTAAACTCTCCAGCTTAGCACTCTCCTCAAAAATTTCTTCAATGTCGCCCATAGCTGCGAGTTTCAAAATTTTTGCTACCGACTCAGAAGCCGCAGGTAAGAGAGAAGAATAAGCAGGAAAATCAGAGGCTGGTGACAAACTGGGAGTTTTGCGCTTGTTGTTTTCCGAAGATTCCCCATAAATCCATTCTAGTCCCAAATGCACGCGCAACTGTTCCAAAAAGTGATTTGCTTCGATTGGTTTGGGAAAAAAAGCATCGTACCCTGCGAGGATGCTGTCTTGCTGGGTAGCCTCGAAAACGCTAGCTGACATAGCGATTAACACAACATCTTTTACTTCCGGCAACTGCCGCAGTCTTCTTGCAGTTTCTAAGCCATCCATTACAGGCATCCGCAAGTCCATTAAAATCACATCCGGTTGAAATTTAACTGTTTTGTCGAGGCATTCTTGCCCGTTTTGGGCCTCTGCCACCTCAAATCCCAAACGCAGCAGCAGCCTGCACAACAAATCGCGATCCAGTTGATTGTCATCCACTATTAGCACTTTCCGCTTGTTGCCGATAAAACCGACAACCCAGCGTTTTTCCTGCAAAATAGACACCTCCAAGTACCGTTTAGCTGCTGGCAATTCTAAATCTACCCAAAAAGTGCTGCCTTTTCCAAAAGTGCTGTGGACGCGAATTTCGGTTCCCATTAGTTTCGCTAATTTCTGGCTAATTGAGAGTCCGAGACCTGTACCTTCAACAAATGTATTCCCTCCTACTTGGTGGAAAGGCAAAAATATTTCTTCTAACTTGCTTTGCTCTATTCCAGTGCCGGTATCCTCGACTTGAAAGCGGATTTTTAAAGCGTGTTTGGCTGCAATGGGATTGTGGGCGAAGCGCATATAATTTTCTTTCAGTTCCGAACTCAAAGTCGAGAACTCATAATTTTCGCCTTGCCCTTGACTCCAGGCCCCTGTGCCGACATAGCCGACTTTGAAAGTCACACCGCCGCTGTTAGTAAATTTAACGGCATTGCTGAGTAAATTTATGAGAATTTGGCGCAATCTTTTTGGATCTACACGAACGCAGCTAGGCAGGGGAGATACTTGTTCGTAATGGAAGAAAATTTCTTTTTGAGAGGCCCGCATCTGAAAGAGATCGGCAATGTTTTTGGTAAATTTGAGAAAATTTAACTCTTCCGGGTAGAGTTCCATTTTTCTAGCTTCAATTTTGGAAATATCTAAAACATCGTCGATTAACATCAGCAGGTGTTCGCCGCACTGTTGAATATTGCTGAGACTTTCTTGGTGATCTGAGCTTAAGTCTTTGTCGGTTTTGAGGATTTGAGTGTAACCTAAAACGCCGTTTAAAGGCGTGCGTAGTTCGTGGCTCATATTGGCAAGAAATTCGCTTTTGGCGCGGTTGGCGCTTTCTGCAGCTAATGCAGCTTGTTGGAGGGCAGATTCTGCCAGTTTGCGATCGGCAATTTCGGTTTGTGCTTGTTGAAATAGCGTCGATTGCTGGATCGCGATCGCCAATTGCACGCACAATTGCCGGAGGGATTCTATTTCTGAGGAATCCCAGGGACGGGGGCCCCTGCAATCCTGGGCGATCAGCAGTCCCCAGAGCTCATTTTCTGCGGTCTGTTGGGCCTGGGAAATGCTTTCTCGTGCTTTTAAAATTGGGACTATTAAGTTAGCTTTTACTTCAATTCCTTCGAGAAATTTCATGTGGCATTCCGTCAATTTTTCTCTGTAAATATCTTCCATCGCTCTAATACAGCCTTGCTGATAAATCTCAACAAATTTCTCTTTAAAACAGCCATCAATATTGTGAATATTTAGCAGCGATGTTCTATTTTTTGCCACGGATTCCACAACGACAAAGCCGCTCCAATCGGGATTAAAACGGTAAATAACTGTGCGGTCTGTTTGCAAAAATTGCCGCACTTGTTTGACAGCAGTTGTCAAGACTTCTTCTAAATTTAGGGAGGAGCGAATGCGATCGAGCATAGCAACTACTAGCCGTTCTCGCCTTAATTGCTGCTGCAGGGCCATCTCCGCTTGTTTCCGTTCGGTGATGTCGGTAATTACTCCCACTAATCCGATTAAATGACCAGTTTCATCTTTAATGCCGTCGGCGCGAACTAAAGTTGTTACCAGTTCGTTGTTTTTAGTGTTGATTTTGAGTTCGCCTTGCCAAGATTTACCTTTACGGAGCGTTTTAAACATTTCTAGCAGCACTTTAGTTTGAGGATAAATTGCTGTTAATCCGCCTGCTGTGTTTAGTGCTTCTGCGGTGTAGCCGTACTGTTGAACAAAGGCTTGATTGTGGTAGATCGATCGCCCTGTCAAGTCAGCAATGCCGATCGCATCGCTGGTGCTTTCCACCGCTTGAGTAACTCGCAGCAAATCTAATTCTGCTTGTTTGCGATCGCTAATATCAGTAATAGTGCCGATATAGCCTTTAATTTCCTGCTTGTCTCCGATTTCTGCAATTGCCTGACCGATCACCCAAATTACCCGACCGTCTGGACGCTGAAATCGGTATTCTGATTTAAAAGGAATTGTATCAATAATTGAGCTGTGCCATTCATTTTTGACCCGCTCCACATCATCTGGATGTATGGCATTCATCCAGCCAATTTCTGCTGCTAATTCTGCGTTTAATCCCGTAATTTCGCTCCACCGTTGATTCACATAAAGGCAATTTCCCAATGTGTCGGTGTGAAATATGCAAACAGGCGATGCTTCTGCTAAAGTTTGGTAGCGGCGCTGGCTCGCTCGCAGGGCTGATTCTACCTGTTTTCTATTAGTTATATCGCGGACTATAGAAATGATTTCGCCACCGACAAGCATTGTCAGCGACAATTCTTGAGGAAACTTAGTACCGTCACGGCGCTGACCTGTCGCTTCTATATTGCAGTACCCTTTTTGCAGAATCATCGGCATTATTTGTAATTCAAAAAACATATTTTCTGCTTTGCTGTAGAGCATTTTCCATTTCTTGCCATACATTTCGCTAGGGCTATCCAAGCCGTACATTTTGAGATAAGCGTTGTTGCAATAAATACATTCTTTGTTATTATTAAAAATAGCGATGCCGTCATAAGCAGCGGCCATTGCTACTGCTTGTCGCTGGAGTTGGGACTCGGCTTCTTTACGAGAGGTAATGTCGTGACCGACTGAATAGATTAAACCTTCTTCGCTAAATGGCGATGATGTCCACAGGAAGCATTTGTAAGAACCGTCTTTGCAGAGATAGCGGTTTTCAAAGGAGATACTCGAAGTACCTGCTATTAGTTTTGCTCCTTCGGCTGCGGTAGCTTTTCGATCGTCTGGATGAACAAATTCGATCATCGGCTTGGCAAATATTTCACTAATACTGTAGCCTAAAGCTGTTGACCAAGCTGGGTTTAAACGTTTAAAATAGCCATCAAAACCTACAATACAAAGCAAGTCTAAGGAGATAGTGAAAAAACGATCGCGCTCTGTTTGTGCCTCCTTTAATTCAGTGATATCCATCACTAAACCGTCCCAGAGAATATCGCTTTCGCTCCCAGATTTGCTTTCATTAGTGAGCCTTTCTGGTCTCGCAGCTCCTTGCAGCCACTTAACTTTTCCAGATGGCAAAGTCTGCCGCCACTGCCGCTGCCAAGGTTCCAAGGTAGCGGCTGAAATTGCGATCGATGCTTTTAAATCTAAGAAATCGTCTGCGTGAATTCCGCTGAAAATCAGTTCCGCATTTTGCTCGATTGCTTCAGCTTCTAATTCGTACATTTGGCTGCTGCCTGAAGAGACGTAGGGAAAAGACAATTTTCCAGTTGCTGACATTCGTAATTGATAAATTGTTCCCGGCAGGTTTGCTACCAATTTTTGAAAGCGAGCTTCGCTTTGTTCCAGGGCTTTTTGTTGCTGTCTGTATTCGGTAAAATCTCTAATTGTACCCACTATTACTTTACTGCCGTCTGCTATTTGAAAAACGCTTTTTTTTGTAGAAATTATGTGTTGTTTTCCGGCAGAGTATGTGAATTTTTCTTCGGTTTCCAAGCAGACACCCGTTGTCAATACTTCTTCATCTTTTGTCCAAAAAACAGCAGCTTCTGATGGGGGGAAAAAGTCATAATCTGATTTGCCGATCAGTTCTTGCCGCGATTTGCCGACTAACTGACAAAAAGCATCATTTAATATCATCCAGCAGTGTTGCTCATCCTTGACAAAAATTGGATCGGGCGTAGCATTTATGGTGTGGTTTAAAAATTCTTCTGACGCTCTCAGTTTTGCTTCGTAGCGGTAGCGATCGCTCACGTCCAAAACTACTTCGATAATCCGGTCGATCGACCTGTCCAGGCGGCGGATGCAGCGCAGGGAAACTCGCGTGTGAACTATTTCGCCATTTTTTCTGAGCAACCTTTTGTCTAAGATGTAACCGTCGCTCCTACCTGCTAACATCTGAGAAAATTTTTCACAATTAGCCTCCAAATCCTCTGGATGAGTCAACTCTAGCCAATTCTTTTGCACGAGTTCGTAGCGCTCATAGCCCAGCAAATTGCACAGAGCATCGTTAACTTCTATCCAGTGGCAATTTAGAGGAATTTCGCTGTCAATAATTGGAGCGATGATTGCAATGCCGATCAGGGAATTTTCCACCACCGAGCGATATTTTTCTTCACTTTTTCGCAAAGCATCTTGACTGTTTTGGCGTTCTATCGCGTAGCGGAGCGATCGAATTAACAGTTCGCTGTCGATTTTTCTTTTTACCAAATAATCCTGTACGCCGACAGAAATCAACCGCAGGGCAAGTTCTTCGTCGTTTTGGGCGGTCAGAACTACGATCGGCACATTTACCCCGTACTCTTGTATCCGAGCCACCGTCTCGATTCCCAGACTATCTGGCAGTGAAAGGTCTAATAAAATTATGTCAAAAGTTTCTTGATTTAATCGCTGCTTCGCTTCGCTGAGGCGCTCTACTTTCGTCAGCACTATACGCTGCGCGCCGCTTATTTCTGACAGCAAATCTTCAATCAGCTCAGCTTCATGAGGGTTGTCTTCTACTAACAAAACTTTAAAGCAGATAGGAGGCAAAGCTAAGTTAAAAACTGCTTTCATAATATTTATAATCAATAAAATGTTAAACTAACTTGAATTTCACCGAGTATTTTCATAGCAGTCATTCAATTGCACGTTCACATACATCAACCGTCTAATTGGGTGCAAGCAAGCGCTACAAAAATTTTGTTTAATAGTTAAAATTTTATCACGCGCTAAGTGGACTGTCAATGGAAAATTATTTTTATTCTAACTTGCTATTTATACCCTTAAAAAAAGAATCTAACTGTAGCCAGTCTCCCCAACCCTCTAGTCAGAGTATTTCCCTATTAGGCAATACTTTCGCCGACAATATTAAATAGTATTAACTTCTGCATTATAGCTTCGAGGTGAGGAGTTAAAAATTATAAAAAGATAAAATTTATCTACCTTATAGCTTATACATTTTGCCAAAACTATGTCTCGATTAAGCGAGAGTAAAGTAAAAAGTTGAACCTCGATCCGGTTGCGATTCGACCCAGATACATCCGCCGTGAAGTTCCACAATTTTTTGACAAATTGCTAAACCAATACCTGTCCCAGAATATTCTCTTTGAGTGTGCAAGCGCTGGAAAATTTGAAAGATACGTGTTTGATGCTGCGGAGCAATACCAATTCCATTGTCTGAGACAGAAATTAACCAGTTTTCCTCCTGTTTGCAAGCGGTAATATGAACCACAGGCGGTGCATCGTGGCGATATTTAATCGCATTGCTGACTAAATTTTGAAAGAGTTGCACGAGTTGAGAAATATCCCCCATTACCGTTGGTAATTCGCTGTAGGTGACAACGGCATTAGTCTCGCGGATCGCCCCTTGCAGGTTCGCGAGTGCTTGCTCGACTGCTTGATTGCAATCTGTCAGTTCAAAAGGTTTCCGACTCCTGCCAACGCGGGAATATTCGAGTAAATCGTCAATTAAAGTTTGCATTCTGGTGCAGCCCTGAACGATATTGCCGATAAACTTACTACCTTGGCTGTCGAGTTGGTCTTTGTAGCGTTTTTCTAAAAGTTGAGCGTAACTGGCAATGGTTGCTAAAGGCGCTTGCAAGTCATGAGAAGCCACATAAGCAAATTGTTCTAGTTCTGCATTGGAACGCGCCAATTCTTGGTTAGATTTTAATAGAGCAGATTCGGCACGCTGGCGGTGGGATATCTCTTGTTGGAGTACCAAATTTTGCTCTTGCAGAGCTTTTTCTACGGCGCGACGGGTACTGATTTCTTGTTGCAGAATTTGATTTTTTTCCTGAAGAGTTTTCTCTACTGCTAAGCGGCTTGTGATTTCTTCTTGCAGCAGCATATTTTGTTCTTTTAGCTGCTTTTGTAAATTCCGCAGGCTAAGGTGACTTTCGATGCGGGCGAGCACTTCTTCAAACTGAAATGGTTTGCTGATATAGTCAACTGCTCCTACAGCAAATGCGTTTACTTTGTCAAATACTTCATCTTTAGCGCTGATAAAAATAACCGGAATTTCGCGAGTTTTAGGTTCTAATTTCAAATGCTGACAAACTTCGTAACCGTTCATTTCCGGCATCATTATGTCGAGCAAAATCAAATCTGGTGGATTAGAATTGCACGCTCTCAAAGCCATTTTTCCGTTAATTACGCAGCGGGGGGTGTACCCCCTCTGAGTCAACATCGTAGACAACAGACGCAGGTTTTCTGCTGTATCATCTACTACTAAAATGTTTCCTAGTGGCGTCTCTGGTTGCTGACTATTCATTGATTATTTCCCAGTTCCTGTTTTCTTCACAAAAAAAATGTTGGCAGCTATTGTATTTAGGACTTACTGAAAACACCCGGTTTTTAGTAGGAATATGGGGAAAAGAAAACGAGGAAGACGGTCATAAACCGGGTGTTTAGCCGTTTGTGAAAAAGCAAGTCCTGTTATTATTCGTTTACAAATCCTCAAATCCCCAGCAGTAGAGTCAGAGCATTATTGTTCCAAGTCCATCCTTTATCTACAACCTTAAATCCCGCGACTTTACACATAGATTCTAAAGCCGAAGCTGTAGGCAGCCACCACCACGGCCCAAAGTCGTTAATATCAAAAACTGCTTTCTGAATTACTCCTAAAATGGGTGAACCGTCGGCGTGCTGCTGCCAGTAAGCTGTTAAGATAGCTCGTTCTGCTTCGCCTAAAGCGGGAATGAAGATTACCCCAGAAGCTGGAATTTCGTAGCGTCCCCGCTCGTTTTCTATAACTTCTTGAGTAATAGCTGAAGTTAAGATTAAATACTCCCCAGTTATTTGACGCAAACTCGTTAAAATTTGCAAAGGGTGAGGGTGATGGTACAAAACTCCTGCACAGTGAACTACATCGTAAGGCTCGCCAATTTCTGCAAGCTGAATCTGAGTTATATCTCGATTGATACAATTATAATTAGCAATATTTAAACTTGTCATGCGATCGCAAAAATCTTGCCACCAGTGGATGGATGCGGGCATGGCATCAATCATCGTTAGAGAAACTGCACCGTATTTGCTAGCTACAGATACTTTTTCGCTGACAGTTCCCCACAAGCCACCGACTTCTGCAAAAGTCTTGCCTTTGGCGACTCTGGCGATATAGCGATCGCGAATATCCTCAGCCTCCAACTCTAATAATAGAGAAGATTCCCCTGTTTGACGCTGTTTTTCTAAAATTTCCTCTAATTTTTGGGATATTTCTGGATCTTTTGGTCTAATTTCTAATGCCATCAAGTACAACATTATGGCTTCGTTATACCGATCGCTCTCAGCAAAATTTTGGGCTATTTGGCAGTAAAATTCAGGAGGGTGCAGCGGCTGCATTTCGTGGTGATAGTAGCTAGTTGCTGCATCTGCATCTACCGGAGTTCTTTTAATTAGAGCCTCACCTAACTTTATGTAGATTTTCGGTAGATACGGCTCGATTTTAAGCGCGCAAAGGTAAGCGGAAACAGCATCGTTCCATGCGTGACTTCCACTCAAAGCATCGCCTAAATTGTAATAAGACCAAGAAATAGTGGGATTAAGTTCAATAGCACGTTGGTAAGCGGTAGCTGCGGCTTTCCACTGTTTTGTTTTTAACAGGGCTTCTCCTAAATTGTGGTAAGTCCAAGAGAATTCGGGGTTGAGTGCGATCGCCCGCCGATAAGCGAGTGTTGCTTCTGCAAATTTTTGAAGTTTAACTAAAGTCAAAGCTAAGTTATAATGAGACCAAAATAAATCTGCATTTAGGGCGATCGCCCGTTCGTATGCAGCCTCAGCTTCTGACCATTTTTCTAGCTGAAAAAGAGCATCTCCTAACTTGTGAAAAGCTGCGAAAAAATTCGGGTCTACTTCAGTAGCGCGCTGGTAAGCTGCGGCGGATTCAGACCATTCTTCTAATCGATCGCAAGCTGCACCGATGCTGTAGTAAGACCAAGAATAATCCGGGTTAATTTCAACAGCCGTGCGGTAAGCGATCGCAGCTTCTTGCCATTTTTCTAAATTGAGCAGCACGCTGCCTAAGTTGTAGTATGACAAAAAAGAATTGGGATTTAAATCAATACTTTTTCGGTAGGCAGCCTCCGCTTCGCGCCAGAGTTCCTTAGCTTGCAAAACATTGCCTAATTTGTAATGAAACTCCGAAATATCCGGCTGGAGTTGAATAGCTTTGCGGTAGTGAATAATAGCTTCGTCCCACTGCTTTAGCTCGCTAGCCGCTTCGGCTATTTTGCAGTAAGCTTCGCAAAAGCTGGGGTTTAAATAAATAGTGCGGTGGTAACAAACTAGCGCTTTTTTGGGCTTTTTTTGGGCAAGCAAAGTATTACCTAAATCGAGATATTCTTCTGCTATTTCTATCGGTTCCACGATCAGTGCTTGATACCAAAAGTCTGCTGCTTCTTCAGCTTGACCGACTTGGGTAAATATCCGGCTCAAATTACGGTAAAATCCTGCAAAGTTGGGTTGCAGGGAGATGGCTTTTTGGTAACAGGCGATCGCCTCTTGCCACTGTTCCAAAGTAGCGCAGAGAGTGCCGAGGTTAGCAAAAGCTTCGGCAAAATCCGGTTGCAGGGCGATCGCAACTTTATACCAATACCTTGCGTCTTCTAGTTTACCCTGAGCTTGCAGCGCCTTCCCCAAGGTCTTGCAAGTCTTGGCCGAATTGGGGTGCGATGCCAAAACTTGCTGGCAAAGTGCGATCGCCTCATCCAAATTCCCTAAAGCCAAATAGACTTCTGCCTGTTGTTGAAAATCAACCGCTGCTGTTTCTGAATTCACTTCCTGCGTTCCTGTTGAGTAATAATTCTATGTATTATTGTATGGTACAACTTGTCAAAATTCAAATTCAAGTAAATACATCGGCCGATGGGCAAATAAATAGCGCTAAATGTCAGCAACATTAATATAAACTAGATAATCATAGGTTAACAGCGAGCTAAATAATGTCAACAGCTACTCAAACACCGCAAGTAAGCGTAATTATACCTGTATATAATGGATCTCGCTACATCGTACAAGCCGTGGAGAGCGCGCTGTCCCAAACTTTTACTGATTTGGAGATTATTGTTGTAGATGACGGTTCTACAGATAGCACCCATCAAGTATTGCAGCCTTATTTTGACAGAATTCGCTACACCTATCAGGAAAATCAAGGCGCAGCAATAGCTCGGAATCGTGCTTGCCAGCTAGCCAAAGGCGAGTTTTTAGCTTTTCTAGATGCCGATGACTATTTCCTCCCAGAAAAGCTAGAGAAACAGGTAGCTTGCTTTGACGCTGACCCCACATTAGATATGGTGCAAACAGGTTGGTTCATGGTAGATGAAAAAGGGCAAAATATTTCTGCGGTCAAGCCTTGGCAGCAAGCGCCTAAATTAAATTTAGAAAGCTTTATTCTCTATAAATGCGTGCGACCGAGTGCGATGCTGCTGCGGCGTAAGTGGTGGGAATACTTGGGGGGTTTCGATTCTGGACTTCCCCCGACGGAAGATTTAGACTTTGCCTTGCGTTTAGCTTTAAAGGGGTGCAAAGCAGTTTGGTTAGAAGAGACACTTACCTGTTACCGCCAGCACGATAACAATCTCATGTCAAGCGGTTTCCGGCTAATGAAGAATACAGAAATTCTGATGAAAAAATTCTTCGCTAGACCCGATTTGCCTCAGTCAATCCGGCAGTTAAAAAACCAGGAACGCTATCAATGCTTAAAGTGGCTGGCATGGCGGATGTATCGCGACGGTCATCTAGCAGAGATGGCCCAGTGTTTAGAAGAGTCATTGCAATATACACCTTTTTCGCCCACGAAAACAGTTTTGAATTGGCTGGAAAGTTTTCAGATGGCTTCTGAAGAATACGGTGAAAAATTTGACGCTTATTCGCTGAGTAAGTTAGCCCAATGGCAAGAGATAATTTTGATGGTGATGACTAATCCACCCCAATCTCAACAGAGTTCTATTCCCACACCTTCAAAAGCGCAAGCCCACATTCTACTCTACAACACGGACGATCCGGGCGTGGGAGGATTAGCGCAGTACAATCATGCCATTCTCTGTAAGTTAGCCCTATTAGGCTATCGAGTCACCTGCGTGCAAGCCAAACATTCTAGCCCCTTGCTTGAGCGAGAACGAGAGTTAGGTATAGAACACTTGTGGCTGGATTTTAGCGGGCATAAAGATTTACAGCGGGTGTTAAGAAATACTCAGGATGCACGAGAGCTTTTTGCTAGTAACAAACCGGATCTGATTATTTTTAGCGATGGCTGGCCATTTTCCAATTTTGCTGCTAAACAGGTAGTTATTCAAATGGGAATACCATACATGATGGTAATCGGGTTAGTTATGCCAGAACACGCAACTTTTGCCTGCGGGGATGTAGTGCCTTATGTAGAAGGAGTGCTTTACCACTGCCTGCAAGCTAGAGCCTTGATTGTTGGCGCTTACGAACATTTGAATTTATTGTGCCAACATTTCAAGTTGCCAAAAGAGCGAGGACAAGTGATTTACTTGGGGCGTTCTCCTGAATATTTTGCACCTCCTAATGCTGCGAATCGTCAACGCCTGCGACAAGAAATAGGAATTCCTGAAGATGCGATCGTCTGTTTCACATCTGCTCGATTGGCATCGATTAAAGGGCATCGATATCAGATCGAAGCGATCGAGCAGTTGCGGCAGTCTCCTGTGTGGTCTAAACTGTATTTTGTCTGGGCAGGAACTGGTGAGGGAAGCGCTGACAATGTAGAAATAGAATTGAGGGAAACTATTAAAGAGTTAGGGGTGAGCGATCGCGTGAAGGCGATCGGACAGCGCTGGGATATCCTAGATTGGCTGGATGCTAGCGACATATTCATTTTGACTTCTCTAGCAGATGCAGCGCCTTCCCTTGCAGTCATGGAAGCGATGGCTAAGGGATTGCCGGTCGTTGCAACGGCTGTGGGCGGCATTCCTGAAGGGCTTGGCGATACTGGAAAATTGTTGCCCGATCCTAATGCCGATCCAGAGGGAACCGCGAGGGAATTGGCGGCAACTGTAGAAGCTTGGGCGATGAATCCAGAATTGCGGCATCAAATCGGTCAAGCTTGCAAGCAGCGGGCCGAGAAAGTGTTTAAAGAGGAACGGATGTTGGCAGAGTCGATGGAGGCGATCGAAAAAGCTTTAGTTTGCGATCGCCAAACAGATCCATTTGTTACTAAAAAAGAGATGCAGAGGTCAATGGCGAAAATAGAAAGCCGGGTGCATTACAGCTCTTTAGTATGGAATGCTTGGCAGGCTTACTGTCAAGAAGACCTAAGCGGAATGCAGAAGTGGCTTCAAGAATCTTTGCAGTGCACACCTTTTTTGACTACAGAAACGCTATTAAACTGGGTAGAATATTTTGGCAATTTTTGCTCAGCAAAAGGGCATAAATTAGATACATATTCTTTAATTAATTCACCAGAATGGCAACAATTAGTCGAGGAAGTACAGGGCATTGACTCTGTATTTTATGCCCGCTAAAATACCAGATTTACCTTTCAAACTATGATTTGTGTCAGCATTATAATTGCATATTCCTTCTTCCTGACCGAAAGCATCCAGGATACCCGCCACGCGATCGATCGGTCCAGAAATCAAAAACCTGTATCCGAGAAACTTGCCCCCCCAAATTTATCTCGCGCAAGTCAATGATTCAATCTAAAATCTAAAATCTAAAATCGCGCAATCGATTGACCTCCGTTACATCCGTTTCAGAATCCTTTCCCGCACCCTTCCTTCTCACCGATAAAATTCATGTCAATGGCAAATCCGACACCGCGAGTAAGTGTAATTGTTCCCGCATATAATGGATATCGCTACATCGCGCAAGCGGTAGAAAGCATCATCAGCCAAACCTATAAAAACTGGGAAATTATCGTCGTAGACGACGGCTCAACCGACGGCACCCGCCAAGCATTGCAGCCTTATTTTGACACAATTAGCTATGTTTATCAGGAAAACCAAGGAGTAGCTGCCGCCCGCAACCGAGGAATTCAGGAATCGCGAGGTGAATTAATTGCTTTTTTAGATCAAGATGACTTTTTCTTGTCCGATAAGTTAGCTGGACAAGTTGCGTTATTTGACGCTCAGCCATCACTAGGAATTGTTAATAGTGGCTGGCGGATGGTTAAAGAGCAAGGCGAAAGTATTTTCGATGTAACACCCTGGGAATACTTGCCTCAGCTAGACTTAAAAACCTGGATTGTTTATATGCCCCTACTTCCCAGCGCCATGATGTTTTCGCGGCAGTGGCTGGAACGAGTCGGCGGTTTTGATTCTCAGTATGATTCAGTAGATGATGCCGACTTAATCTTGCGTTTAGCACTATCTGGTTGCGAAGCTGCTTGGTTGCCTCAAGTGACAGTATGCTACCGCCAGCACGGGCAAAATGTGTCCATCCAGAGAGCGCTGAAACAGGCAAACCTTTGTATTAAATTAAAGCAAAGTTTCTTCTATCGAGCCGACTTGCCAGAGGACATCCGCCAATTAGAAAAGCAGGCGTTGTATGAAGCTCTGACATGGATGGCGTGGCAACTTTACTACAGCGGCTATCCGGCAGAAATGACGGAATATTTGGAAAAATCTTTAGATTACACCCCGTCTTCGCTGACACTAACTATAATAGATTGGGTAAAGCGCCTTATCGGAATTTCTAACACCTACGGCTGCCCAATTGATGGCGTTGCTCTCAGAAAAATACCAGAATGGAAACAGTTAATGGCTAATATTATTCCTCCCCAAAAAGTGCGCGTCAGTGTCATTATCCCGGCTTACAACTGCGAGCGCTACATTGTCAGATCCGTAGAGAGTGTTCTGGGTCAGACTTATCAAAACTGGGAAATTATCGTCGCAGACGACGGCTCAACTGACAACACTCGCCAAGTTTTAGCACCTTACCTCGATTTAATTCAATACATCTACCAAGATAACCAAGGAGCAGCAATTGCCCGAAATAGTGCTTGCAAATTAGCAAAAGGGGAGTTTTTAGCGTTTTTAGATGCTGACGACTTCTTCTTACCAGAAAAACTAGAAAAACAAGTAGCTTGCTTTGACGCTGACCCCACATTAGATATGGTGCAAACAGGTTGGGTTATCGTTGGCAAAAACGACGAAGGCATTTATGCAGTAAAGCCTTGGGAAGAAGCACCAAAATTAGATTTAGAAGCCTTTGTTTTCTACAAATCAGTGCGGCCCAGCGCGATGATGCTGCGGCGCGAGTGGTGGGAACGATTGGGCGGTTTCGATCATCGCTTGCCGCCAACCGAAGATTTAGATTTTGTGCTGCGTTTAGGTTTAAAAGGCTGCAAGTCAGTTTGGTTAAAAGAGATATTAACCTGCTATCGTCAGCACGATACCAATATTATGTCCAACGGCTCCAAATTAATGAAAAATACGGAAATTTTGATGGAGCAATTTTTCGCGAGGCCTGATTTGCCTCAGCACATCCGCGACTTGAAACGCGCGGAACGTTACAAGTGTTTAGTATGGATAGCATGGCGGATGTACCGCGACGGATATTTGGCAGAAATGGTCGAATGTCTGGAAAAATCTCTGTATTACACTCATTTGACAGGCACTGAAACTGTTTTTAATTGGCTGGAAACTTTTAAGGGGGTTTCAGAACAGTACGGCGACAGCTTTGATGCCTATGCCTTAACCAATTTACAGGAATGGCAAGACATAGTGGCGATCGCAGCGAACAACCCTTATCAGTTTCAATCGGCTCCCTGTTCGATTTACCGGCAGCAAACAAAGCACGTACTCCTGTACACAGAAGACCCCGGAGTCGGCGGTTTGGCTCAGTTCAACCACTCGCTGATGTGTAAATTAGCGGCGGATGGCTACCGAGTGACCAGCGTTCAAAGTCAAGCTTCTAACCCTTTAATTACCGAACAAAAACAGCTAGGTATCGAACATATTTGGCTAGAGTTCGACACGATGAAAGAGTTTTTGCGAATTGCTTACAATTTGGATGATGCCCAAAAGATTTACGCCCGGGCTCAACCGGATTTAATTATATTTAGTGACGGCTGGCCGATGGCTAACTTTGCAGCTAAACAAGTTGCGATCGAGCAAAATATACCGTACATAATCAGTCTGGGTTATATCAATCGCAATTATGAAACCTTCGATCGCGGCGATCGAATTCCCTATTTCGATGCAGTTGCCTATCAGTACATGGTAGCCAAAGCAGCAGTAGCAGTTTCCCACGAGAATTTAAACTTGTTCCGAAGTCTATTTAAAGCGCGTCTGGAACGAGGAAAAGTAATCTATTATGGCAGACCAAATAGTTATTTTGAGCCGCCGAATCTTTCCACTCGCCAACGCCTGCGTCAAGAACAAGGAATCCCCGAAAATGCTGTGGTTTGTTTTACGGCGGCGAGATTGACTCCAATTAAAGGATATCAGTATCAATTGCAGGCGATCGCCCAACTCCAATCTCGTTCAATTTGGCCCCAAATTTACTTTGTGTGGGCCGGGCCAGGGTCTACTACTCACGACAATATGGAACCTGAATTAAGAGCAACTGCGAGCAAATTGGGAGTAGAAGAACAGGTTAAATTCTTAGGACAGCGCTGGGATATTGCCGATTGGCTAGACGCCAGCGACATCTTTATTTTATCTCCCCAAGCAGAAGGAATGCCGCTAGCAATTATGGAAGCAATGGCGAAAGGATTGCCCGTAATTGCCACAGCAGTCAGCGGGATTCCTGAAGAATTGGGAGATACGGGAAAGCTACTGCCCGATCCTACAATCGACCCAGAAGGAACAGTAAAAGAGTTGGTAGAAACCGTGGAAATATGGGCAGAAAATCCCGAATTGCGCCGACTGGCAGGACAAGCGTGCAAAGCGCGAGCCCAAGAACTATTCAAAGAAGAACGGATGCTTCGGGAATATGGAGAAATAATTGAACAGGCATTTGTAAGTGACGGTGAGAGCGACAGTTTCTCTATTAGTCCGAAACTCAAAAAGCAGTTACAGCAAGCCGATAGCCTGCTGAAATACTATTATTTAGTGTGGAAAGCTTGGGAGGCTTACAATCGGGGAGATATGTCCGAGATGGCGAATAATTTGCAATCTGCTTGGGCCTGCACGCCTTATTTTACCACAGAAACTATCTTTGATTGGGTGAAAAACTTTGGTATTTTCGCAGCAGAAAAAGGAGTTCCGTTCGATACCAACGAGCTGATAGACTCCCGATCTTGGCAACAAGTGATAGAATCAATACAGGGTTTTGAAGTATTTTCATCGGTTCGTTAAAACTGAGTTCTTGCAGCATTCTTAGGAACGGGCTCTCCGGCCCATTCCACAAAACATCAACCAAACAAAAGATATGCAATTTACATTCAAGTTCCCACGTATTAATAAACTGCTGCCAATTGGTTTAGCTATTGTCACTGTTCTGTTAATCACATATTTGGGACAGCCAAGAGCGATCGGCCAAGTGCGATCGAACGTGACAGTAGATTTTGGACAGCCGGCCACCGGTACAATTTCCATGAGTGGCATCCTGCACGGAATCGATACCGCAAAACCCCCGGATAGCTCGATAAAACCCTTGCAGCCGAAACTTTGGCGGGCAGGGAGACTCGATATTTACGATCGAGTAATCGCCAGCGGAGCCGAGTTTCAGTTAGTAGTCAGCGACTTGTGGGGCTACGGTAGCAATCCCAATGGCTGGCCCTATCAAAACTACCCCGCGTGGGAAGCATTCATCCGACAGTTAGCCCAGCAAAATAAAGGCAAAAAAATTATTTGGGATGTATGGAATGAACCAGATTTAAAAAATCCGTTTTGGAATGGAAGCAGAGAACAATTCTTTGAAACCTACAAAAGAGCTTACAAAATTTTGCGAGAAGAATTGGGGCCGTCAGCCACGATCGGCGGGCCGAGCATTACCAAGTACAACAAAGGATATATCGCCGCTTTTTTGGATTACTGCAAAGCGAACAAACTTGAAGTAAACTTCCTCTCATGGCACGAACTCAACGATACCGCGATCTTATTTATTGACGACCATGTAATTGATGCTAAACGGAATTTTCAGCAAAGTCCCTCTTACAAGGAACTGAAATTGCAAAAAATTTACGTCAACGAAATTGTCGGGAACTTAGCGCAGTACCAGCCGGGGGAAATATTAGGTTATTTGTATAACTTAGAGTATGCAAAAGCTGACGGTGCTTGCAGAGCTTGTTGGGAGAGTAAAGGGCTAAATAAAGTTAGCAATTGCTTCAACAATACGCTGAGCGGGATGGTGACGCCCAATACTTTTGAGCCGAGGGCAGCTTGGTGGACTTACAAAGCTTATGCTGACGGAGTTAATTCGCGGGTGCGGAGTTGGTCAAATAACAATCGCCTTGTCGCTTTAGCCAGCAAGTCAAATCTAGAAGGTAAAGCACAGATACTTTTAGGTTATTTCGACCCCAATTTTTCCTCAGCAACAACGGTAACATTAACCCTGGGCAATTTGGAGCAGCTAGGTATTCAAAGGGGTCAGAAAATAAGTATAAAGTTAGAAAAGATTCCCAACACTCAAGAAGGGGCCGTGCCACAGCTTGTCACAGTTAAAGAAGAAAGTTTTTCGGTGGGTAGTGGCAGCTTGGCTTATGTTATCCCTAATTTCAACGTCCACGAAGGGTACTTGTTGACGGTTAGCAAGTGAGCTTGATTTGAAGAGAAATCGCGGGGTGGGGGCGGGTTTATTTAACCTATCTGTACTTTTTGAGGCTAGTGGTGAACCCGCCCCTACGGATTTATCGATCGCGCGGTAGCTGATGTCAGTAGATTTTAGCTGGGATTTTTTAAAGATTTTTGCACAGATTCCAACCACTCTCTGACTGTTTGATTTTCGGATTGCGGATCGTAGTAACACCCTAATTCATCGAGGATGAATGCTTCTAAATCGGCTGGGGCGATCGGCATTTCGAGCAGTTTGCTGATTTCTTGCGATGCAGCTTCAACATTGGGGCGCGGTTCGCTGCTGCGATAGTTGTTCACTACATCGCTGGGAGTGTCAGCTTCTAACGGCCAGTCTTGGTGAAAGTAGGAACTGAAAAATTGGGTTAAATGAGGAAATTGATCGATCATTGGGGATAAGCTGTGAGAATAAAGTATCCGGGAGGTAATTTGGCGCTGCGCTGGAGGACGATTCTCAGGCGAGATGTTGAAGTTGCTTTGGATGCGCGGCGACGCAGAGTAATGCCAATTATTCTGTTGGCATTGTAGTCGATCGTATAACGATTGCCTCGACTTTTCACCCAAGAGTCGATCGCACTTTGATTTCTGTTCATTGCTTCCGCAATAGCCGCTTCGGCAACGGAACGGTTAGTAAAAGAAGATGCCGCAGAAATTCTCGTTTCGCTTGCGAGTCGCTGTGCTAGTTGTGCTTCTGTTTTATCAACGTGTCTCTCTAAAGTGTGTCCTCCTGCTGATTCGTGAAATTCTAATCCGCCGCCCGGTATATTGGGTACAAAAGCTACTGTCGTTGGTGGTATCGTTGAGCCTTCCGGTGCAACAACCGTGGCGTAAACACCAGGTATAGCCGATTGGAATAATATAATTATGGAGGCGATCGCGCAGAGGATACCTAAAAACTTTTTTAGGCGATCGAGTTGATTTTTCATGGCGTTGAATCTCTTCCTTATATTTAATACAGGAGTTGGTTTTTTTGTTTATTTCCTAATCTACCATTCGTAAGTTAGAAATTACGGGCAGTATTTAAATATACGGTGTGCAGTGTGCGCCCTACTGTTAGTGAGAAATTGCGCGAAATATTTAGATACATGGTTCTCCGCGCCCACCCTACGATTATTCATAAATAGAAGTAAATAAATGGTGCTCGGCGCCCACCCTACGATTATTGAGAATACTTCGTGATTTCTGTGGTTTACAAAGCTTCACTCAGTATGAGAAAAAGTTAATAATTATTTGAATAAATCACTGATGATTGATGATAAATTAATTGATCATCTTTAAAAAATCGAACAAATGCAAGTAGTTATCCTAGCAGGTGGTCTCGGTACTCGTCTCAGAGAAGAAACAGAATTTCGTCCCAAACCCTTAGTTGATGTGGGGGGACATCCGATTATTTGGCACATCATGAAGATTTATGCACACTTCGGTTTCCAAAACTTTATTGTGTGCTTGGGCTATCGCGGCAACATGATTAAAGAATATTTCCTCAATTATGAAGCCATGAACAATGACTTTACTATCTGTCTGGGACGCCAAAATACCATCACTTATCACGAGGAACATCTCGAACAAGATTTTAAGGTGACACTGGCTGAAACAGGCGCGGAAAGCATGACAGGAGGGCGGGTAAAACGGATCGAAAAATATATCGATCGCGAGAATTTCATGGTGACATACGGCGATGGAGTTGCTGATGTCGATATTGACGCCTTAGTGGATTTCCATAAGTCTCACGGTAAGCTAGCAACTGTCACTACATTCCGTCCGATTTCTCGCTTTGGGATTTTGGATGTAGACAGCGATAGCCGCGTAGTACAGTTTTCTGAGAAACCTCAGATCGACGGCTGGATCAGTGTTGGATATATGATATTTAACCGCCGGGTATTTGACTATTTGGGGGGAGATGATTGTATTTTAGAACAGGAGCCGATGCAGCGTTTGGCGGCAGACGGACAGTTGATGGCTTACCGTCATGAGGGCTTCTTCTTTGCGATGGATACTTTTCGAGAGTACAAGTATTTAAACGAACTTTGGGATGAAGGGAAGGCTCCTTGGAAAGTGTGGAAATAAGTTAATTGTTGCATTCTTAACCCGCCTTTTATGAACGGGCTCTCCGGCCCGTTCCACAATAGATAGAATTTATTGGTTGTGGAACAGGCATCTTGCCTGTTCTAGATAATGGTGCAAAATGTGAGGAAAGAAGTTAGTTTGGGGGCAGAGTGTTAGGTTGGTTTACAATAATTTAGAGAAAAAAAACTATATAATAATCATATAAAATGGATTCCCAAGCTATTCTCAACAGCACAGAAACTTACCTGCAAAAGTGCGTTTCACCCCACGCGGAAAGTATCGACAGCGACTCGGAAGCGCTAAAAACAGCAGTTGCGGGATTGGAAGATCGATCGCTCTTAGCATTGCGAGTTCCCCAAAAATGGGGCGGCGCCGAAATTGCACTCCCGATTTTTTACCAATATCAGGAATTGACGGCTCGATATTCCGGCGCTTTGTCTTTCCTGCAAACTCAGCACCACAGCGCAACTGCGATGCTTGCCAACAGCGACAATGAAATGCTAAAAAGCAGATACTTGCGGGCGATCGCCCAAAAAGAGTTACGCTTGGGTATTGGGTTTTCGCATTTGAGGCGATCGGGCAATCCTGCCGTCACCGCAACTCCCACAAAAGCGGGCTATTTACTGTCAGGAAAAGTTCCTTGGGTAACAGGTTTTGGCTTGTTTCAAAAGTTTATTGTAGCGGCGGTACTTCCTGACGAACGCGCTGTTTTCGGTTTAGTACCTTTTGCCAATATTGAACGCGAATCGGGTAAAATAGCTTGTAGCGAAATCATGCAGTTAATCGCCATGAACTCGACTAATACTGTGACAGCAACTCTCGATAATTGGTTGCTGCATGAATCGGAAATAATTTCAGTTAAACCTGTCGGCTGGATTGCGGAAAACGACAGCAAAAATATACTGAATTTTGTTCCGGCTACTTTTGGCTGTATTCGAGCGGGATTGGATGTAATTGCAGCAGCGGCGGCTGCTAAGAATTCACCTTTTATAGCGGCGGCTTGCCAAAAACTAGAGCAAAAGCTCGATCGGCTAAAACAGAATTTCCCACAATCTCAACATAGCTCCAAAACAGAACAATTAGCGCTGCGAGCTCGAGCCATTGACTTAGCGGTGCGTTGCGGGCACGCTGCGGTTGCAGTTTCTAGCGGCGCTGCTAACGGTGTGCTACACCCCGCCGGCAGAGTTTATCGAGAAGCTTTGGTGTATACTGTTTCCGGGCAAACAAAGGATGTGATGGAAGCAACGCTCGATCGACTAATCGAATTTTAGATTTTAGATTTTAGATTTTAGATTGAGAGTGCAGACGGTCAAAAAATCAACCAGCTTTAATAAATAATCAATCTACTTTACCTAATGATATCAAATCCATTCGTATCCGAATCATCCATCCCTCTCTTCTCTAACTCCGCGCCCTCTGCGCCCTCTGCGGTTAAATACTTCAAAAACAATCGCCAACGATATGACAAACCAATTAGACTTAAATAATCTCAAAACGATCGCCTACAGCCAAATTGTAGACTTAACCCATGCAATTCACCCAAATATTCCCATCTGGCCCGGAGATCCAGCCACAGAAATTGCCACTGTCTCTCAAATAGAAACAGACGGGTATTTCCTGCGAAAATTATCAATCGGAGAACACAGCGGCACTCACATCAACGCACCCAACAGCTTTTATGCAGGAGGCGCCAGCATTGATAATTATTCCCCGCAGTCGCTCGTTGTGCAGGCAATTGCGATCGACATCCGAGAGCAAAGCCTTGCCAATCCCGACTACACTTTAACAATTGATGATATATTGACTTGGGAACGGCAGCACAAACTTATAGAACCGGGAAATATAGTTTTATTGTATACTGGATGGCAAGAAAAATGGGATGACGCGCGAGCATTTTTCAACCGAGACGATCGCGGGATTTGCCACTTTCCCGGATTTGGCAAAGCAGCCACTCAATTTTTGCTAGAAGAACGCTCTATCGCGGGAATTGGAACCGACACTCACGGAGTCGATACCGGGCAAGATGAAAGTTTTGCGGTTAACAAATTGGTATTGGAAAAGCAGCGAATTGTGCTGGAAAATCTAGCAAATCTCGACTTATTACCTGCGGCTGAAATCACTTTAGTTATCGGAATATTGCGCCTTTTGGGAGGTTCCGGTTCGCCCGTGTCGGTGTTAGCTTTTGTTGCTTGAGGCGGTAAAATTTACATTTTGCATTATGCTCAAGAACAGGCAAGATGCCTGTTCCACAAGAAAATTAACTCTTTGTGGAACAGGCATCTTGCCTGTTCCTAAATAGGTAATTGAGAATGGTGCAATATCTCAGGTAAAATTAGATTGAGAGAAGTCGAGTAAAAACAATTAAATTAATGACAGAACTGCCCAAGGATCTCAACGAGGCGATCGCCCAATCCCGCATTGCCACCGCCGCTGCCCTCTCGGACGGCAAAACTCTACTGCAAGTCGAATTAGTATTTCCAGAAATCGCCCTGCAAGCACAGTCTATCACCCTACAATTTCTCCCAGAATTTGAGGAAATTTATCCCGGAGTAAAAGTCTTTTTTCCCGACACCGGTGCGGCAGCCCTCGCGCGCCGCGACTGGGGAGAAACACCGTTTAAAGTCACTGATTTGGGTAGCAGTCGCACCCCTGTTGAAGATAAAATATCACCGGAAGATCAACTTTTCATTTTGATCGATCCAGCCGCCGTAGAAGTTGCCCAAGTTGAAAAAATTTATATAGCTGCGGCCGGTCGCCCCGTAATTCTACTCAACCCGCGTCTGGAAGATGTTGCCACCATAGGTATAGGCTATGCGGGCCGCCAATTGCGCGATCGATTCCTCAGCAAAATTGAATCCTGCTACTACATCAGACCCCTAGACACTGCTGCTTTATTCCGCTGTTACCCCCAATCGTGGCAAGTGTGGCTGGAAACAAACGACGAATACGAACTAATTTCTGAAACCGCCCAAAAACCTGTGGGAGACGATTTAGAGCGGATTTTAGCCGGTTCTCTCCCAAGCGCCGATCCTGACTCCACCGCACCTGCAAAACCCCTAAAAAAGAAAGGTTTTTTGGCAGAACTCCAGACATTCCTCAAAGCTTTGACTCAGTGACAATCGTTAAAGCTCGATCGTATTTTACGGTGTGTCAGCTAGGATTATTTTCGACTTAATCCGTCGGCTAATCGCTGATGCACCCTAAAGTGTGAAATAACTCAAAGCTTTGCCTCAGTAACAGCAGTTGCAGAAGCACAATTAACAGCTTGCCTGTGTTTCTATCAGTAGCTACGCAAACAGATACTGGCGAGCTTTACACGACATTTATACAAAGCAGTATAATGGGTGACACCCCTCCACCGTACAAGAGGGGAGGCAAATAGCAGCAAAATCAGATGCTATAAGCTGGAGATGGGGGTTTTGAGTCAGGGAAGCGGATAAACACAATGGAGCACCGGCGCATTGTTATCGGGGACGTACACGGGCATTACGACGGGTTAATGACCCTGCTAGAGGCACTTGCCCCCGGCTTGGACGATCGCGTCTATTTTTTGGGAGACTTAATCGATCGGGGCCCCAAAAGCGCTCAGGTATTAGATTTTGTGCAGCAAAGCCCCTACCACACTCTGTTGGGCAACCACGAACAACTGATGCTGGAGGCTTTGTCGGGAACGCCGATGGATATGCGAGCGTGGCAATCTTGGCTCTACAGCGGCGGCGATGCGACAGTAGCGAGCTACAGAGAGACAGGGATGATGCCCTACAAACACTTAGAGTGGCTGCGATCGCTCCCCACGCACCTGGACTTAGGGGACATCTGGCTGGTTCACGCCGGCGTTGACCCCCATCTGTCGGTCGATGAACAGTCGATCGAACAACTGTGTTGGATTCGCAGGGAATTTCACACCATGTCGAAACCCTATTTTCCCAATAAATTAATTATCACCGGTCACACGATCACCTTTACCTTTCATGGGGTCAGACCGGGCGAATTAGTCAGGGGCGAAGGGTGGTTGGATATTGACACGGGTGCTTATCATCCCAAAAGCGGCTGGCTGACAGGATTTGACCTCAGCTACCGCAGAGTTTACCAAGTAAATGTATTTAACAATCAAGTCCGAATTTTGCCCTTTGACGAAGTTGTCAGGCAATTGAAGCCGCAGCCGATTCCACCCCCCCAAGCTGCGATCGATTCTATTGTTCAACAGCAGTGCTAAATCAAGTTTTCTTTGTAGGCTGCGTCAGTTTAAGTTTGATCGATTAAATCGAAATTAACCTGCTTCTGACGTACCCTAGTAATATCATGTCCGGTGGAGGAACCGCGATTTTTGTAGGGGCGGGTTCACCAAGAATACGTGCCAACAATCTCCAATCTCAAAAACCCGCCCCTACCGGGCTATTATGGTTAATCCATGGGACATGATATAACTGGATTTATTTTTTAACGAACCGCGAAGACGCGAGGAGCGCGAAGTAAGAAAAGAGAAGAAAATAGAAGAGAAAACAATAGAGCCCCTGACAGATTGAGAATTTCTACGAACCCAAAAGCCTGCGGATTTCTAGCCTGTAATCCTCATTATTCAAACCTTCACCGCTAGCAAGATCCGGATCTATAGCCTGCGAAATAGCAGCAATCCGATCGCCAGTTGCCGGGTGAGTGCTCAAAATGCTAGGAGGAGAAGGCTTGTTGAGCAACTTTTTCATAAAATCAACCATCCCAGATTGAGCGTAGCCCGCTCGCCCCATAGTTTGCAATCCCAACTGATCGGCTTCATACTCAGCTTGGCGACTGTGGGGACGGCGCAAAGCCAATTCCACGCCAATCTGAACCGCCTGAGATCGATCGAGCCCAGTCGCCGAAGCTACACCTGAAGCGATGGCCATTTGACGCATTTGTTGAATCGCGTGGCGAGCATTAATGTGAGCGATTTCGTGGGCGATCACACTTGCCAATTCTGCCTCATTGTCCGCCGCTGTCATCAAACCTTTATTCACATAAACAAAACCGCCCATAGTTGCAAAAGCATTAATATCCTCGTCGTCAATCACTTGAAAAGTATAAGGAATATTGGGGCGAGTGCTTTCTTGAGCGAGTCGTTGACCGATACGGTTAATATATTCTGTAGTGTCCCGATCGCGGTCAATCTTAAACTGGCTCCTGGTCAACTGCTGATTAATTTGTCTGCCAATAGTCACCTCTTGGCGATCGGACATATTCGACAATTGAATAACTTGAATCCCTCGAAAAATTAGTTCAGGCAAAGAAAATGCTTGAGTCGGTTCCGGGGAAACCACCCAGATACCCGCAGCCACAATCAGGGACATAAACAGATAAATCCCCCGGCCACAAGTACGCCGGCAAGTCAACCAAAAACTTTTTAACATGAGTGATACGTGCCAGAAGTTAGATAAAATTGTAGGAAAAACTCGAAAAGTCACTAAATAGGCAGACGCAATTTGAGGCTGCTTAGTTGCTATTCTAGCTTTTTGTCAATTTTTAACCGCGCCACCAGCTTCTGGGCGATAGACCTGTCGGCTAACCAACCGCCGTCAACTGCCTTCTGGGTTAAGTGCCCAAGTCATGCGGATTTTGGGCGATCGTTGTGGTAATATCTTTTAGCTTCAGGACTTACGCATCAATAAAGTATGTCATTGGCAGCGGTAGCTCAGCAATAGCAGCATCTGTTTTTCATCGATGTCTGCGTAAGTCCTGAGCTTGTAAACATACTCCTGTCGCTATCAGTATAATAGGCGATTTATGAAAATTTTGGATTCTCAAGGCCGGCTGTTCGGCAAACTCAGCATCCTAGACGTAGGTGCCGCTCTAATCGTACTGCTAGTTGCAGTCGGAATCTTCTTCTTTCCCGGCACTTCTGGGGGTTCCGTCGCCCAAGTCGGCACCAGTGTCAAACCTGTAGAAATTGATGCAATTGCGATCGGTCTCAAAGGAACAAACGTTCAAGATTTGTTCAAACCAGGTGATAAAATCAATGTGGTGATCCGCAATCAACCCTCCGGTCAGATTACCATCAAATCTGCCAAAACTCTCACCAGAACCCTAGCAGTTCCTCAGCCCAACGGCACTCTGAAAGCTCTCCCCGATCCCAGAGAAGAAGAAGCTTTCAGCAAAAATATGATGTTTACCTTAGAGGGAAAAGGTCAACTTACTGAAAATGGCCCGGTTTTAGGTAATACGAAAGTCAAAATTGGCACTACGCTAGAGCTTGAAGGCAACAAGTACATTTTCAACGCCAGCGTTATCGACGTGCGAGTAAAAGAATAATTAGTAGTCAGTAGTCAGTAGTCATTGCTAATGGGAAGAGGGAATTCATATTCCTTCTTCCTTCTATCCTTTACATCCGTTACATCCGTTACAAAATTCGTTAAAAAATCCGTGGCCGAACTTCTTTACCCTTCCGAAAGCAATTTTAAGTATTGCCTAATTAAGCCAATCGTGACAGCGGGAATTTCTAACTGCGGAGTCAAACCTACGTTTTCCAGAGGTTGAAAAACTTTGATTGCTTCGGGGTTGAGGTTTGCCAACCGCTGGCCGATATCGGGCCCGGTAAACTGCGATTTTTCTCCCCAAATAATCGCTGTCGGCGTTGTTAGCTGAGTGATGTACAGCGACAAGTCAAAGCACAAATCTCCCCGCACAAAAGACAGGGCTGCATATTCTGCATTTGGTTCCAAAGCAGATTGGAGGTAAGCATCAACAATTTCTTGGTAAACGCGACGCGAATCTGCAAATTGGCGCTGTTCTAGGAAGTTACGGATGCCGCCGTCTGTGGCGATTCCGGTACTGTAGAGCAAGCGATCTAAAATCGGCGTGTTGACTAGCTTAGCGAAGAAACTGCTGCCGTAGTCTTGTCCGAAGTCCGACAAACCGCTGGGTATGGTCAAAATTAGGGATTTGAAGAGATCCGGCCGTGCGATCGCAGCTCGAATCGCGATCGCCCCTGTTAGCGAAGAAGCAATCACCTCTGTCGGACTGCCGCAAGTTTTTTCGAGAAATTCGATCAAAGTTGTGATATAATCTTCCACCTGATAATTTCTTGCCGGATGTTCCGATCGCCCCCAACCGATTAAATCCGGTGCTAAAATTCGATATTCTGCGGCAAAAGCCGGATAAACTTTTGACCATTCGTAGGCACTCGACCCGCCGCCAAAACCGTGAAAAAATACTAAGTTCGGCTTATTTTCCGAAGTTGAGGTCGGCAACCCCATCCAAGGCATTTTTTCAGCAGTGTAGTAAACCATTCTGCCGAGAGAAGTAACTATCGATCGCTGACCGAAGCCGAGGGGTACAAGCATAAACTAACCTTAATCGCTGTTATATTTTAGATTCTTTTGGGTCGCCCCGTCTTTGTTTAAAAAACTTGCAAAGCTGGTGGCGTTTTTGTAAAGATTGAGTAATGATTCAAATCTATTTTAGTACAGGTGAAGCCTGAAACTACACACAGCAAGTAAGTTTTGCGATTTGGGCAATTCGGCTGTGTAGTTATCCTTACCCTTGCAAACTACCGCCGATCGGAGATAATAGCAAAATGATGGGTAAGACCCCTCAACAAAATAGAGTCTGTTCGCCAACCCCGAAAGCAGGCGCTCGGAAAGGAGGAGTATTAGAACTCGCTTTCAGGCAGGCGGGAGGTTGGCGGAGGCTCGCCAATCACAAATCATTAATCACGATATTTTGCGGAGCAGTGGCTTTTGAGGTCGAAAGTCTTTGTTGGAGGGCGGGCGATGGGGTTTCGATTCCTAATTCCAGGTTTGGCAATCACGGGCCTCGCCGTTATCAATTCCAAAACACAAGAAATAACTAATCTCAGGGAGGTCTACTAAAATGCAACTGCTCAGAAAAAGGGATCGCGAGGGTTTTATGGTTGATGCGAAAAGTCTTCAATCAGACGGGTTGGCAGAGTTTGACACAGCCTGTCGAAGCATGGATTTAAACGGCAAAAAGTCTGTTGTCGCCACTCCAGAACGCTCGGGCGCAGGGTCAGAGGTGCGATCGCGCGCCACGGTACCTGCGATCGTCCGGGTAGCTTTAGAAGACTTGAAATGCTTTGAAGTAGTAGAACACCAGTTTGCACATTGGGGGGTGACTTTTAGCAATGCCGTCGCCATCCAACCTTCAAACCCAGCATTTTTCACAGGTTCTGGGGCAACAGTGTTAATGGGGGCCCCCAAAAGCGGACTGATAGAAGTAACTTTTAAGTATCCAGTTCGCTGGGTGTCAGGACTTGTCACCAGTTCGCGGCGAACTGTTTTATCTGCGTGTGACATTGACGGCAACCCAATAGTTCAGGATGAAATGCCCGCGCCCAATCTGGTGGGGTCTAATTCTCCGATCGACCCTAGGACTCCCCTGCGCGTAAAAGCTCCGAATATTCATAAAATTACTTTTTACGCTTTTGACGGTCAGCTAATAGTCGATGACTTGATGTTTGGATTGTGAACTACCAGACGCTGACCACTTAAGGGGTACAGCGCTGGCTTCCTGATTCAACGGGGATAGCGTCCAATAAAACCGAAGTTTTACCAGATCGACTTACATCCTCTCCACAGGCAGAAGCGCTAGTTCCTAACGCCAAAATCCGCAAGGCTTCATTTCTAATATTGATTGCTGCGTTTACATCACGGTCATGGTGAGTACCACAACGCTGACAACTCCATGCTCTAACATCAAGAGTGAGATTATCAACTCGATTTAGGCATACATGGCAAGTCTTAGAGCTAGGAAACCATCGATCAATCTCGACATATTGTTTTCCTTCACTCTCGGACTTGTACTTAAGCATCGTGCAGAACATACCCCAGCCAACATCACTAATTGATGAAGCTAAATTATGATTCTTGACCATGCCTTTGATATTGAGATTTTCCACTGCAATAACTTGGTTTTCGTTAACTATCTTGCGGGATAGCTTCTGTATAAAATCTTCACGGCATCTAGCAATTTTGGAGTGAACTTTTGCCACTACCAGTCTTGCCTTTTTTCGGTTTTGACTACCTTTCTTTTTGCGATAAAGCTTTTGCTGCTTACGTTTTAGGTTGCGTTGACGCTTGATAAAATGTTTGGGATTGCCAAACTTAGAACCATCACTGGCGATCGCAAAATGAGTTAACCCTACATCAATGCCAATAGCTTTATCTGCTGGGACTAACTCAGGCTTTTCTTTCCCATCGTCAATCAAAACAGAAATAAAATGTTTGCCGTCCGGGTTGCGAGACACGGTAACGGTCTTGATGTCGCCCTCAAAATCACGATGTCGCCGACAGAAAACTAAACCAATCTTAGGTAGGTTGATATAGTCACCGTCGAATTTGACATTTTGAGGGTAGCCGATCGACTGCCTGCCGTGCTTTGACTTGAATTTGGGCAGCATCGCCCTCTTGTCAAAGAAGTTTTTGTAGGCAGTAGATAGATTCAATGCCACCACCTGCAAGCATTGAGAATAGGGTTCTTTTAGCCATTCGTATTCTTTTTTGAGTGGAGGGAGCAAGCCTTGTATGTATGCCCTAGATAGTCCTTTGCCAGTATTTTTGTAAGTTTCTTGACATAGATTTAAAGCATAGTTCCAAAACCATCTCGCACAACCAAAAGACTTTGCAAGCAAGGTTTCTTGCTCACTTGTGGGATAGATTCTGTACTTGTAGGCTTTATACATTTATCAAGATTGCAGAATACCGATAAGATGAGCCTAGCACACAAAAACTATATTGATTCGCTGTCGCTCAATTTATTTTCACCGCGAGCTTTCATCCCGACGCTCACCTTCGGTAGAGCGCGGGACTTCCCATTCGCATTAGTTAAAGCCATGCCATAAGTAGCGTCCCAAGTCTGCAAACCTTCGAGAAGGGCATTGCGGACTAAAGCTTCTGGTTCCCGACTCAGCATCAGGCGAAAGCACTCGGCAGCGCGGGAACGGGCGAGCGAACTTTTGACAGAGCTCACAGGGCCAAACCCACCCTGATTCACCAAATCGGTCATTTGCCGCACAGCAATCAAACGCTTCACGGGGTCAGCATCAGTCAAATCCGCCAAGATGCGATCGAGCGCCACTTCATCTTTTGTGGCCCCCAGACTCAACCCTTGCCACAGCAACAGTCCTGCAATTGCGATCGTACCCAAATTCTGCAAAATTAGGCTCAAAGCCATCCAGTGGCTCTCTGAGTCCGCCCAAATCGCCAAACTCATGTAAGCGCCCAAGGTAGCAATCCCGCCCGTACCCACGGCTAAAACGAATCGGCGGTTCGGCCCCTCCCAAAATTCCTCGCCTTTTGCTCGCAGCAATTGCCAGTCCCACGACTGCCCTCGGTAAACCAGCATCATCGCTGCTATCCCCAGGCCCGTGGAAAACAGTAATTCACTGTTCCACCACCCCCAAACTGCTGCCAGGGTGACAACTGCCAGCCAACCTTTCGATCGAGTCAAACTCTCTAGCAGCCATTTGAGAAACGCAGTAGAAACCACAGGCGATCGGGCCCAGGAGGTCTTGCCATCTACCCTCCGGCGTCTTGTTTCGGCAGTCTGGCCTGTGGCTGTTGGGGTTGCCGGCGGGCGATCGTCCGAACTCAAGTTTCTCAAAGCTTGACCATCAGTTATTTCTAAAGACAGGTCGCTCAAGGGGGGATTACCGAGTTCCAAAGTGCGATCGGACAGTTTCACCGGCGATCTATTCAGCTTGGTTGTAGTTTTTTTAACTTGATTCATACTGACTTTTTTGAAAAATAACTTAAAGTTATCCAGGCTTTTTTAGCACTGATTTAGATTCTCGGCAAATAAGACTCTAAGCTTCTATGATACCGGAAATTCAAACCCGTGGCGAGTACCGCAAAGGCGCCGAATTCCGAGAAATCCTTACCAAAAATAGAGCAATTGAAGATTGTTGAGAAAATCACGATAGGTTAACAGCGAATATTTCTGAATCACTGTTGAGGCCCAAGGGCGATCGGAGTTGGCATGATGGCAAAAAATCGAAATTTTTTAATTTCCGAAAATAGGGGAATTTTGAGTGATTCAATTCGTCCGCCCAGAAATGCACGGCGAAAATTTAGCCTTTTGCCCGCAGCCCCGGACTCTCGCTGCTACCCCGGTGTCAGATGAAGCTGGGTTCAGCTTGACCGCTAGCGGGACGAACCGCAGCCTCCGGGCGGGCAGAGAATCCAGACACAGACAGTATTGTTGGATAATTAGCAGGAGCATTCCTAAACTGCTAAGATTTTTGAATCAATGGGAGCTTGACTCAGTTGAGGAAGCCCATCATCCGGGTTCCAACCGGTAAAGCAGCAAGGCAAACAACCCACAGATCGTGTTCGGCAATTGCGGAGGCTGGAAAAACAGCGGCTTTTGACCAAAGTCAGACAGAACTGATGCCCCAAAGTGTGTCTGTGGAGGTTAGGCTAGTGAAGAGACGAAAAGAATAGTTACGATCGAGACTTCATTAGTCTAGCTTGTAATTTATTGCTCAGTTGTCAAGCCCAACAGTTTTGCATTCTCGCCATCGGCGGGACTCTTGGCACTTCCAACAAGTGGGGAACTCGACGGTCAAAGAACTTGGGTTTGATCGCACAAGCCCTTAGTAATATGTAAACACCTTACTGATAACTCGCCGGAACAATCTTGCAAGAAAACCCATGTCTAGTATGCACAACCAATTCACGGTTCACTTCTGGGGCGTTAGAGGTAGCATAGCGTCTCCCGGAGCAGAAACAGTACGTTACGGGGGCAACACGCCCTGTGTAGAAATGCGAGTGGGTGAGAGTCGCCTAATTTTCGATGGCGGTACTGGATTGCGGGTTTTGGGACAAACTCTCCTGTCCCAGATGCCCGTAAAAGCTCATATGTTTTTTACTCACTCTCACTGGGATCACATTCAAGGATTCCCATTTTTTGTCCCAGCTTTTATTCCTGGCAACTGCTTTCACATCTATGGGGCTATTGCTCCTAATAAGGCTACTATCCAGCAGCGCCTCCACGACCAGATGCTGCACCCCAATTTTCCGGTACCCCTGCAAATTATGGGGGCAGACCTGAAATTTAACGATATAGAAGTGGGCAAACCGCTGGAACTCGGAGAGATTAAGGTGGAAACTGCTTTGCTGAACCATCCGGGCGAAGCTATAGGCTACCGCGTAAACTGGCGGGGGTATGCGGCTGCTTACGTGACTGATACCGAGCATTTTCCCGATCGTTTAGACGAAAATGTGGTGTATTTGGCTCAGGATGCTGAGGTGCTGATTTACGACGCTACTTATACCGATGAGGAGTATTATGCGGAGAAAAGCAGCAAGGTCGGCTGGGGACATTCGACTTGGCAGGAAGCGGTGAAGGTGGCAAAGGCTGCTAATGTCAAAAAGTTGGTGATTTTTCACCACGACCCGCTGCACAATGACGAGTTTTTAGACAAGGTGGGAGAACAAGTGGCTCAAAGATTCCCGAACAGTTTGATGGCGCGGGAAGGTTTGTCGTTACAATTGCTGCCTCCTGATAACGATTTGTCTGAAGTGTCGGTGCAAGGGCCTCAAGTGCCTGTCTGATGGATGTGAGATTGCCCGATGGTTCTGAAATCTTGAGGTGGGAAATCTCAAATTTAACTTAGGGCTGACCTCCAAGGCGGATACCGTGCCACGTACTCCTGTCGTGGAAAACCAAAAACTTGCTTACCAAAGTTCAACTTTCCAGATTAATCTGTGGAGTAAAATCTAAAATCTAAAATCTAAAATCTAAAATCGACTGGCGATCGCACTAAGTATGTCAAAATTTTAAGCGTGTGGGTAACTTCTTCTTGTATCGCTGCTCTGACTCCAACTTCTGTTGCCTTGGGAAACTTTGACGGTTTGCACCTAGGGCATCGACAAGTCGTGCAGCCAATTTTAAATCGATCGCCCGGCCAAAATTCTGCGACGGTGATTGCGTCGGGGCAAAACTTGCTCTCCAACGCTGGCAAAAAGCAAAATTGGGAAACAGAACATCCGGCGACCTGCGAAAATGACTCAGCAGCACCGCCCGATCGAGCCGGCAGCGGCCGTAATTATGATGGTTTGATAGGCCCCAGGGCTGATGGCAACAGCCTCTCTGGTGGCGATTCTGATTTGGTCGATCGGCTTTACAGCACTGTGGTCACATTCGATCCGCACCCGCAAGAATTCTTTACGGGTCAACCGAAAAAACTGCTGACGCCTCTGGCAGAAAAGGTAGAATTGCTAGCAGCAATGGGCGTCGAGCAACTTGTGCTGCTGCCGTTCGATCGAGAATTGGCGGCTTTGACGGCTATTGAGTTTGTCGAGGAAATTTTGGTGCGACAACTAAAAGCGAGTCGAATAAGTGTGGGGGTTGATTTTCGGTTTGGACGGGGACGCGCTGGGACGGCAGCCGATCTAAAGTCGATCGCCTCTGGTTACGGTATTGATGTTGGTCTTGTACCGCTGCACAATTGCGGTGAGGGCGATCGGATCAGCAGTTCTGCAATCCGCGAAGGTATGGCATCCGGCGACCTCACAAGAGCGAATCAGTTGCTGGGGCGACCTTACAGTTTAGTCGGGACTGTGGTGGGCGGACAGCGGCTGGGCAGGACGATCGGATTTCCTACTGCTAATATCGAACTGCCGCCGGAAAAATTTTTGCCGCGTTTTGGCGTGTATGCGGTGCGAGTCTCGGTGAAGCATGGATGGGAAAAGATGAAAGAGGAAAGTTCTTCCTATCGGCGGGAAAATCCCAAATCTCTAATCTCCGGCACAGCATCAAATTTATCTTTTGTCAATGGGGTGATGAATGTTGGCTGTCGCCCGACAGTAGACGGCCTGCAACCCACTGTGGAAGTTCACCTGTTAGATTGGTCTGGGGATTTGTACGGTCAAACCTTGAGCGCGAGTTTGGTTGAGTTTTTGCGACCAGAACAAAAATTCGCTTCTCTGGATGATCTCAAAACTCAAATTGAGGCAGATTGCGATATTGCTAGAAGCGTATTAGCTGCTAAAGTCTAATAATTCTGCGATCTAGAACAGGCGATCGCTTTTAAAAATGGTGCTCTTCGGAGTCAGACTAAATTCTAGTTGTAGAAATACGAAGTCCGCAAGGCAAAGACTCAAGAATTTGGCAATCTTGATATCTTTTCAACAATTAGCAATTAGCAATTCGCAATTAACAATTAGAAATCAGGGATATGAGACAACATATTGAGCGGCTCAAACAAAATCTCGGCAAAACTATGGTCGGCAAAGCGGATGCTATTCGCTTGGTGCTGGTAGCCGTGCTTTCGGGCGGACACGCGCTGCTGGAAGACGTGCCGGGTGTGGGAAAAACGCTGCTGGCGAAGTCTTTGGCGCGATCGATCGATGGGAAGTTTCAGCGGATTCAGTGCACTCCCGATTTGTTACCGACGGATGTCACCGGTACTAATATTTGGAATCCGCGCAGCGGAGAGTTTGAGTTTTTGCCGGGCCCAGTTTTTGCTAATGTTTTGCTTGCTGATGAAATCAATCGGGCGACGCCGCGAACTCAGTCAGCTTTGCTGGAAGTGATGGAAGAAAAGCAGGTGACAGTAGATGGAGTGTCTCGGAATGTTCCGGCGCCGTTTTTTGTGATTGCGACTCAGAACCCGATCGAATATCAAGGCACTTTTCCGCTGCCGGAAGCGCAGATGGATCGGTTTACTTTGTCTTTGACTTTGGGCTATCCCGCTGCTTTGGAAGAGTTGCAAATGTTGGAACGGCTTTCTGATAGTTTTGCTGTTGAAGATTTGCAGCCTTGTATTTCTTTGGAAGAAGTGCAGGAATTGCGCCGTTTGTGCGCTGCTGTGAAGGTGGAAGGCTCTTTGAAACAGTATATTGTAGATTTGGTGCGATCGACGCGGGAGGATGAGGAGATTACTCTG
Source organism: Microcoleus sp. M2_D5 (assembly GCF_036701935.1). Lineage (NCBI taxonomy): Bacteria > Bacillati > Cyanobacteriota > Cyanophyceae > Oscillatoriales > Microcoleaceae > Microcoleus > Microcoleus sp. M2_D5. The sequence continues at coordinate 36,733 of NZ_JAUBRP010000030.1, forward strand.
GGGGTGAGTCCCCGTGGTGCGGTGGCTTTGCACCGGGCGTCCCAGGCTTTGGCGTTTATTTCGGGGCGGGATTTTGCTACCCCGGATGATGTGAAGGATTTGGCGCCGCACGTACTTTCTCACAGGTTGATTCCGGCGGGGGGAAGGAGGGCTAAAACGATTGTTGACAAGTTATTGCGCTCTGTTCCTATTCCTTAAAAAGTTTGTAAGTAGGTTGCTTTAATTAAAGGAACAGGCAAGATGCCTGTTCCACAAACAATTAATTTTCCTGTGGGGTGGGCAGGAGATCCCGCCATTGAAACACTTATTAATAATGGTGCAAGTTGTCAGTTAATCAATAGGTTTTGCACCATTCTCAAGCACTCTCAAACAGCGCCACTAATTTCTTTGCCTCTAAATCAACATTGTGTTGTTGAGCAACTCTTTCGGCTCCTGTTTTCCCCATTTGTTCTAGCTTTTCTACAGGTGCTTCCAATACCGCGCGCATCGCTACGGCTAATGCTTCTGCAGAACCGGGAGGAACTAACCAACCGCAAACACCGGGTTCTACGAGCTCCGGAATGCCAGCAACATATGTGCTAATTACGGGCCGGTGGAGAGCGAGGGCTTCCATAATTACGACGGGCAAACCTTCAGCAAAACTCGGCAATACCATTGCGCGAGAAGCTAAAATCTCTTGCTGAACTCGATCGCCGCTGGCCCAACCGGTAATTTCTATATGGTTTTGCAAGCCGAGTTGCTGAATCTGCTGTTCAATCTCCGATCGCAGCGGCCCGTCTCCTACGAGTACCAACTTAAACTCTAGGCCTTGAACTGCTAGCAATTTAGCCGCTTCTAGCAATAACAAATGACCTTTTTGTTCGCTGAGCCGGCCAATGCAAGCTAAGCGGGGTGCTGCGGGTATGGGGACGTAGGGTGCAGCTAAAAATGCAGCATCTACGCCGCAGTGTATGACGTGAATTTTTGACCAAAAAGTGCGATCGCACCACCGAAAAAGCTGACTTTTACCGAAGGAACTAACTGCTGCTACAAAGGTCGATCGTTTAATTTTTTCGTCTAAGGAAAGAAGTGTGGCTTTATCAAATTCTTCAGGGCCGTGAACGGTGAAACTGTAAGTCGGGCCGCCCAGCACCCGGCACAGCATTGCGACTGTTGTCGAATTTGTCCCGAAGTGAGCGTGAACGTGCGCTGTACCGGATTCTGCAAACCAATTTAAAAGAATGCAAGCTTCTGCTAAATAAGCTAGATGCAGCAAAATCCCCCGTTCCGAGTGCCAGCCAACTTTGAACATTAACCGCACAGCTTCGAGGAATCGAATTGGTCTAGTTGCGGCAGCGCGGAGCAAACCCCACGCTAAGCCCTGTACGCCAACTCCGAGGATGACTTTGGTCAGTTCTTGTTCTTGTTTGTCTGCGCCGTCTACGAGTTCGGACTCGCACGATCGGATGGAGTAACGCCCGACTTTGAGACCGCAGGTTTCGACTGCTAGGAGTTCTCTGCGGACGAAGCTGTGGCTGACTTTGGGGTATTGGTTGACTAGATAGGCGATGTTCATTAATCGGGGAGAATTTTTTAGGGGAAAGCTGAGATTAGTTTAGCCTTATGGGGAAGTGAAGGGCGATCGCTTTTGGTGGGATGGGTGCGGTAGGGGCGATCGGCGGGGATCGTTACTCGCGATCGTGCTGTTCCAGACGCTCATATTTTTTGATAACGTCATTTCTTACCTCTGTAATTCTGAGTTTTACAACATCACCAAGAGCGAACGGAACCGACTTTTTATAAATTTCTTCTGTCTTCCCAAGCTTTGAGCCATTTACCTCATAGGCTATCGTAGTTTTAGTTTTTTTACTGTCTATAACTTTGGTCACAATTTCTAAAACTTTAGCTTCTACAATTTGACCTTTATAGAATGTATTGGCTTGCTCAGATTGAGGAATTTTGACAGGAGGTGAAGTAGTGATACGGGCTGATTCCTGGTTTGGGGGAGGTGTTGAAGCTCGTCGCACAGGGCGCGAGCCTCCGGGCTTCTCTATTACCTGCAATGGTGTAGGTAGTACGCGCCGAGTTTTATACTCGTTCGGATCGCCGTCCAATGGTTGTTGTTGGCGTTCAATTTCCATGTAACGTGTTTTATTTGCTGAAGGACTATCTTGCCAACTCAGCATCGCCAACAGCATTTGAATCCGTTCAATATCTCTGAAATTACCAGTTTGCCTAATATTTACCTGCACGTAATTTTCAAAATCTCTTTGATAATCAGGGTTCTCTTCAAAGTCTTCGCCAAGTGCCCACTTAAGACCGTCGAATAATCCGCTGTATCGTATGTTACGCTTGCTGAGATACAATTTAGACTCAATCTTCACCGCTCCCATTCCCAAGGGTTTACCCATGCCTAATGACAGGCGATATTTTTCATTTTTAGCAATATCAAGCACCCATAATAAAGCCCCAAGTTCTACATCTGTCAAATTTTCAAAATAAATAGTAAATTGAAAATCAACTCCTGGCTTTATTGGCTGAATTTGTGTTTTTTGCGTATCAGAGACATCATCAGGTTTGTCATGTTGAATTGCCGGAGATGAGCCTTGATGCCAGTAAAGTTTATGTCCCCGGAGCGCAGTATCTTCTTCGGGCTTACTAGCATAGTGTTTCAAAGCATTTTTAGCATGACTGCTTTGAACTAAGTAGTGTTGAAAAGTAGTTGGTTTAGGACTGGCGAGAATTTTGGGTGTGATTGTGTTTTTACTTAACCATATATCAGAGGTAGCGTTGTCACAAATCCCATCACTGATGAATACTCTCCCAGAACGAGTTTTTGCTTGTTTTTCTCCAGGTTGCTTATCTTTGATAAATCCAAAGATAGCATCAGCTAAGTCTATTTTATCCGACTTGCCTAAACCGTCAGGAATAAAATCTACTGCTGAAGCAGCTTTTCCATCATTTTTAGGAGAATATGGAATGCGAAAATTAGGACTTTGACCAAATAAATTCACAATTTGCCCATTTTGTGGCTGACAGTAAAAGATAGGTCTGCTATCTTGTAAAACACCTAAATTACTATCAAACGGATTCAACTTTTGAAAGTCAGTTAGCGCATCGCAGTAATGCTGAATAGCAATCGGGTCAATTTCTAATCTCTTCAGACTTGGACTCTGCTGAAATACTATACAATGATTGCGGCGGGTCGTTTTCTTAGATGAGTCATCACTTTGTTTCATATTACCGCTGGTGACTAACATCCCGTTATTCATTGGATGAGTATGAGGCGGGCTAACATCCTCTGCAAAAAAACGGTTAGTCTTATTTTTATTGATACCCCTAAAGCTAACTGGGATGTACTGAGGTAAATATCCAAGCTCATCCATCCTGATTAGTTTAGGAAAATCAGCAGTTGATAAATCTTCCTCTTTAACCCAAGCAAATGTAACACCTTTGAGAGATTTTGCAGGACAAACAAACCAGCGATCGCCTTCTTTTTTGAGATAACCCGCTTTGACATTTTGAGGATTTATATGTTGCTTGTATGCTTGAGCTAAAGAATCATCATTTCCAGTAGTGGCAACTGCCCGAAAGAAAAAATGTTGCCGATCCGATACTCGCTCTATCTTGCTAAAGCTAATAATTTCAACAAGCGTTCTTAGCATTCCGCGCAAGCTACTACCAGGAATTACAGGCTTTTGGACTTTCGCAGTAGGATTGGTATAGAAAAAGTCGGGCAAATCTTTAGCTTCCGTTTCCTGTTTAAATTCTTCTGTCGTTAATCCGCAGCGAATGTATAGAGGTGATGAAGTAGTTAAAGTACAGTATATTTTGCCCGTGTGACGTTTTGGTTCGTAACAGTTACTGTTGGGCAGATAATCTTCAGTCACTTCTACAACTCGATCTGGTAGTTCGATAAAATTGTATGGGGCGATCGCCTGCCGATTTTCTGGGATTTGTCTCAAATGTTTCGGAGCCATACTAAATCCTCAATATTCCTAGTTTTTCTGAGTCTTTAAATCAACAAGACGGCTGAGATATATCCGAGCTACACCTGTAACATCGTGAGTAATATAATGATGTACTACAAGACGCACGGGACGGTTTTTTCCATCAAAAGTAATACTTGTTAAGGGTACAGCGTGTCTGAGTCCTTGAGAACCATCAGAAAGTAAGGTAAAGCCTTCTCTCTCTTTTCCCTGCGTTCCATAAAGAATTTGGCTTTCTATAATTTTATCCTGTTCTGACTGAGCGATGAAACGCCCTTTCCACTTCCCTCCACTCTGCCAAAGAAAGACTTCACCATTTTCACCAAATACACGACATTGTTGCAATGTCAATAACCGCAGCTTGGGAAAATCAACATTAAAATCCGGTTTGTGAAATACCTTTTCAGCCGTTATCAACATTCCATTATCAAAACTGCCCCAAATTACCCCATCCTCAGCATGAGCTAACAAATAAGGTAGCTGATAAGACTTGGCTTGCTCCTCTAGCCAAATGTGCAAAGCATCGTCATCCGCAAATTCTTTAACTTCTCCCGAACAATCGATCGCATTCTTCATACCTCTACCTCCTTTTCTAAATGTGCCCACAATTCTTTAACAAATCCTTCTAGTTTATCTCTAACTGACTTTTCCGACTGAGTTGGGTTGAGTGAATCGAGAATTTTTAACTCATCATTTTCTTCATAAATTGTCCATTGTTGCGGATTGTCTGGATGATGCCAGATTAAGTCTCCCTTAATTCCTTTTAAACGCCCTCTGCCAATACTGCTTTCACCTCCTACAGGTAAATCGCTTGTCCACAAATCTTTCAACAATAGTAACAGCAATCCTATTTCATACTTTGCGGGCTTGCGTAACTCTAGCTCAACAGTGACAAGGGTTTTATCGCCACCAAATATAGGTTGTTCCTCAAATAGTGCGCCGTGATATGCACCTCCGGTAAAGCGATCGATCGCAATTCTAGTTTGTACTAAATCAGTTGCATTTTCAATGACTTTCTCGCGAACAACTAATCGGCTTGATTGTGCTTCCTTCCCCTCAACAAAACCAAATAACTCCTTCACAAGTGTGGAACTAGCGCCCAGCGTGTTAACAATTCGCTCGGCTCGATGGCGCAATACTCCTGCTAAACTCGTACCGGATAATACTGATTCTGGATTAGGTGAATTTGGTTGATGAGATTTCAAGTGTACGACATCGGGAGCTCGTCCCGTAGAATCTTGACCGGAACGGATGAGGAGAGAACCGACTAATTGGAATTGAGCGTGGATGACGAAGCGATCGCGCCGATCGCTCTCATTCTCTAATGATACTTCCAGCGCTGTCGCAATTGACGGATAAGTTGTGCGATCGGGCAATAAATCTGTGCGCCAATGTTCAAAATTTAACCAGGCAGTGCGATCGTCCGGATCTTCGAGGTTAAAGTTCCAAACTTGCCACTCTTTGACATGACAGCGACCAAAACCGCGCCGCTTTTTCATGCCGAGGCTGATTTCATGATTTTCTAAGCCGGAAAGTGCGATCGCTAGTCCTTTTAGTAAATCAGCTTCATTAGCTTCTCTCTCGACCAAGAGCTCAAAACTTAGAGGAAATTCTGTCCCAGCTTGCAGCAACTCTAAGTCATACTTAGCTTTATCTTCTGCAGTTCCTGTAGCCCCATTGATTTTTACTCCATCTCTGAGTTCAGCTTTGATTGGTTTAGTGCCGATCGCATCATCAATAATCAGAAGACTTTGAGAATCTTGTTCTCTTAACTTAATCTTTTCTTTTTCACTTTTACCCTTTTCATCTTTATAGGCAAAGAGGTCGCCAAATACTTTGGCTGCTAAGTCGTAGCGTCTGTCGCTTTCTTGATATCCCTTGTTTCGTTCCCGTAAATAGTTCCGTAAAGCACCTGCAATTGATGAACCTGTCAGCAAAGCATGGTTACTGATACTATCCCGAAGCAACGGCAAATCAGTTGGACTATCTGCATCACCACTTCCCAGACAGGTGGGTGTATCTAATACTAGAGTGCCGCGTACAATAATCCGTTTGATAATATGGCGATTTGACTTATGACGCAGTTCAGTCATTGTTTTTCTCCTTCATGGTCTTTTTTGCAACTGCCATAATTAAGCGGAGTGAATATTCGAGTGCTGTATAATTATCAAAACCTTGCGGTACACTAGCAATCCTCACTGTTGGCCGATCAGAAACCACTAAGTTTTTAGTGTGTGGATCGCTACGCCAAGAGTTATTAAGCCACCTATCTGGAAAATTCAGCCAATTATGAATTTTCTCATCCAGTCTTTCACCTGTGATTAGTCTGATACTCTCAAATTGTCTGCGAGCATTAGATGGCAAATTGCGTAGTAACTCACGAACAGGCTCAGCTAATTCTGTAATAGTCTTACGTTCAGCTTCCGGTTTGTCATTCTCGATATCAAGCTCAGACAATGCCTTTCTAGTTACAAGCATTAACCGAGAAAGTTGACTATTTGAAATTAGCTCTTTCTTTGTCAGTTCAATACTGCTAACTTCCTTTAACAACAGTTGATCGAGTTTGGTCCGTAGTATTCTAGTAGCTATATTGGTAGCAATTTTTAATGAGTCGGGTGATAATGATTCAGGTGTGTTAGCGGATTTGGGTTCTGACTGTGGCAGTCTTGCCTTGTATTCTGTATGTTCATCATTTAACCAGTTGGTGATAACTCGTCCAAAACCATCTACCCTCCTCTCTCCAATCCCTTGTTCCTCAAGTAGTTTAATTCTTTGCAAATCAAGGTTAACTTTGTGAAAAACAAAGACACTTCCTGCTGCAAAAGCTAAAGTTTGAGGTAAAGGTAGTCCCCATTTACGATTGAATCCTCCAACAATAAGACTGCTGGCATATATTCCCCCTTCTTGAAATTCAAGTTCTACATTTAGCGATGCTGAAAGTAGCTGACGTAATACTTCAGGCTCGGCTACTACTTGTCCCCATTCATTGCGTAGAATCATGTCACTGAGAAGCGTAATCGTTAAATTTTCGTTTTGTTCTATTCGCTCTTGAGTGGCCATTCCTACTTCATGGCAATCGTCATCGTTTGATATTAGCTCTATTGTGGTGTGACCGTAGCCTGCACTTTGGGAACCACCTAACCAGATATCCTTTGGTTGCAGTAAAGATTCAATGATGTCTTTATCGTCTTGAGAGTCGCATAAGACAACCGCTTGAAAACTCTGCCTTGCATCTATGGCATCGTAGCAAAATATAGCACCGTTAGCCTCTGTTCCCCTGCCTTTTTGGCGATCGCGCTGATTGTGAATATTGATCCGCCGCTTCACTCTGTACAGAATTATTTCATCATCCTCTACAGTACAGAAGTCTTCCTTTAAGAGTTTAGGCGATAAATCTTCCTCTCGTTCATCAACTGGAATTTGGCTAATAAAATCATATACAGTTTTATTTTCTGTTTCCGAAAATTCCACACCTTTATCTTTGTACCAGGAACGCGGTACAGGTAAAGTACGTTTGTGCTGACGAGCGATGGGATAGGCATTCAAATAACGAGTTTTCCCATCGTCAAAAAACAATCTGGTTACATCTGGGAAACTCTGATTATCTAGAATATCATCGGTTTCTCGCAGTCCATGACGCTTGAGATAGCGGCCAATCAGCACCCCGCGAATCATGCTGCCAGGAATATAGGGATACGATACATCACTGTTAGGATCTCCCTGTATGGATGTCGCTAGAATCGGTTGCTGAGTATGCAATAAAAACCTCACTGCTTTCATCTGATTCTCCCAAAACGCTCGATAAAATTCATATCTTTTGTAATCTCATTGGTAGAGTTGTGTAGGCTGCATTGTACGTGACCCCGACCTCGATTGCGTCCGCTTCCAATCCGTCGCAGTGCTAATGTACCCACTGCCATAAGCGCTAACATATCTTTATGGTCATCAGAACCTTTATTGAGTTCAGTTTCAAATAAAAGTTTTGATTCAAAAGGCAATTCTCGCAGAATTACACGAGCCGAGCGCAAGCTGTGTTCACTAGGTGCGCCATCTTCAGGATCGATCGCAGTCTGACGACGAATGGTAGTCAGAGATTCAAGAATATCTGTTGAAGTTATAGTAGGTTTGTATGTGGAGTCCCTTCGCTTTCTGTCTTGCTCTGCATCTAGCTGTGCTGCGATCGCCTTTCGTAAATCATCAGGTAAACAAGCATCTCCGACATGAATTTTTGCCTGAGTATCAAGGGTACTTCCCGGTATACCAAACAAACGATTGGCAACTTCTTGCCATTGCTGACGCTGATTCTCATCTGGTAACACAGTGATTAAGTTATCGCACTCCTCACTCAGCAAACCTTTAAGAGTGCGTCCCCGTAAATAGGGAAATCCATAGCGATCGTGTTCTACCTCTTGGTCAACTAAACCTGCCACTCCATCACCACGTCCAAAGGTCGTATCGCTCCAAAGTTTAATTTTTAGGGTGTAGGTACTCATCTGGTTATTTTTATAGAGATGTGTAAAAATCCATTGCTTCAATTGCATCAAAATAGCCACATATGTCTGTATACCAACCTTCTTTTGCAAGACTAGAATTGGCTTCGGGAAATATTGGTAGACTTTCTAAACTGTAAACTTGTCTAAATTGCTCTGTTGCTTTTTTTCCTTGTCGCAATACTTCGCGTAGCGCCATAACTTTATTGCGACGCTCCTTCCAGTCCTTATGTGTTAGAAAATCATTGACTACTTGGGAGAAACCAGCCCAAGTACGCCACTGATTTGGGCAAGGGTGCGATCGCATTGGTCGCATAGTCAACGATCCAGGTTTATCCCTTTCTGGAATTTGTACGCTGTACTCGCGATCGCGAATTTCACCAATACTTCCCAAAAGACCACTAGCTGCAATATGCCAATCAAGGGCAGAAAATAATGGTTTTTTATAATCATGTGTTTCTTTTTTCATCCACTGTTTAGCTTGACTGCATAATGATTCACTCAACGCATAAGCTCGTGAAAAAGGATAGTGAGTTTTAACAATAGCAATCCCTGCACAAGCTGTTGCTTTACCTTCTCCATCAGGTAAGTCCTGAGTAAATTCCTCAAATTTTTCTAAGAATTTAACTGCTAACGATAAACCTAATCGTCCATCACACACAAAAGTAACATCATCACCACCGTACACAATTGGGCGAAATGGTAAGTAGTTATCTTTAATCTCAAATTTCTCTTCATCAACTAACTTAATTACTGCACTACCCACTGCTTCCAATGCTCTGCGGCTAGCTTCACTAACTCCCCAGGAAAGCTTACGCATTGCAATAATAAACTTTTGGTTATCAGATTGGTTTTTTCCATAACGTTCAAATCGTTTACCCATCTGATTACCATCAATATGAACTACTGAAATATAGCTGCTTTCATTTTCTGAGCGTCCTAAATCGTCAACATCCAGAGGAATGTCATACTGTTCGTTACGCTTTCTAGGTTTGCGATCGTCAAATAGTATTTTTCTCAGTTCCCCGTTAGCTTCATTAACTTTATCCAGCTTTTTAACAACTTCTCTGGATATTGGTCTTGTAACTCCATCAATTTCTCTTGTTTCTACAGCGACTAATCCAGTTGAAACACAGCTAGCCGTCACTCCTAAACCCAATAAAGGAGCCGAAGGTCTTGGTTTTCTTTTTTGAATGTCTAGCTTGCCTTTGATTAGGTCATTTTCAATGACATCTTGTAACAACCTCTGATTCCAATCAAATGATTGATGGGCAATTTCAACATTAAGTCCTGGGGCTTTAAAAAGTATCTTTTTGCTCCAAGCTTCAGTAAACTTTCTGGCATAGTTTTCTTCCGTATCTCGGAATAATAAAAACGTATTGCCACCACCGGAGTAGATTAACTCAGCAATAATTTCAGGCTCTTCGTTAATGCGCGGTTCAGCTTGACTGGGATTGCGATCGGGAATGTAAACATTACCCATATCTGTCAAACATTCTTTCACCCAATCATCGGTCGCTAATTTCACCAAGTAAGAACCAGCAACATTTTCCTTCAGTCGGTTACTGCCGAAAATGTACTTCTGAATTCCAGTGGTATCAATTACTGTGGCAATATATTTACTCATTATTTATCTACCTCCTGAATCCAGGTTTTCAGTTTTTCTGATAGGTCTGCCAGGTCGCCTAAACCAAAAACATTCACCTTATCATCTTTAATTTGAGACATAAACCCTTGTTTGATTCTCTCAGGCCTGTCATAGCAGCAGACTAAAGCAACTCGTGCCTCATCTCCTCCCATCTGTCGCGCTCGACGATAAGCTTCAAATAGTTTTAACTTGCATAACCCAGGCTCAGTATCAGTCGTACAGGATAGTGCAAAAAGTTGATATCCCCGCAAAAAGGCAACATCGAATTCAAAATGACCAATATCAGCATTTTCGGGGAAATTGAATGACATTCCTACTTCATCTATTAACCTTTCCTCCTCTTTTTTTAGTTTTTCATCAATTTCTTTTTGCTCTTGTTGCTGAAGGTCTTTTAACTTTTGTAAAACATAATCTTCTAGCCAAACTCCCTCAAGCCATTTACAAATCTCTTTTGGATATCTGTTTGGTTGACTTGGTTTTGGTATTATGCTTGCTCTTTCTATTTTTGGGATAGATAAACATCCGTTATCATCAAGTAATTTTTTCTCTTCCATAAAATTAGTAATTTCTTGTGGCAACTCAAGAGTTGGTAAGGCTATTTTCCTAATTTCACCAGCATTTTTCCAGTCACCTAATTCAAAAACTTTTTCTATTTCATTATTGGTATTTTTGACCTCTCCTAGCTCTATCTTATTTCTGGCTTCTAAACGTAGTACCTTGCGACACCAATTTTGCCAATCAGATTTGTGCTTAACTATAGCTTCTACCAACTCAGGAAGTGTGACTTTAGTTTTTGGCGGTTTACTGAGGGTAAAGCCATGTAATTTGAAAAGCTTTTCTAACGAAAAATCAAGTTTGTCTTTAGGTATATCTAAAGGAATGGGATTAGTTGACTGGTCAATCAGCATCTTTAGATTACGAGAATCTAAATAACTGAATCTAGGTTCAGGGTTAAGCTTGTATGTAGGGTCTTCAAGACTGGGCTGAAGTAGCGCTTGATAAGCATGAACAGCCATTGCTTTTGTTCCGCCTGTGTAGTTCAGTCCAAACTGCTTTTTGTTTGCATTATCTGGGTTGTCTTGAATTTCCTTGATTTTGTCTCGAATCCTCTTTTTGATTTCGCAAGGATTGGATTCGTTGTTATCCAAAGGAAGCATTTCGTTGTCACTCAAGCCTAATGCGTCCTTAAGACGTTCGGCAGGTTTTTGGGTGTGTTCGGTGAAGACTAGATAGGCTTTACCGCCTTCTGCTACCAAGGTCTTCGCCGCTACATAATTTGGCAAAGGGTTCTCCCCAATTAGCAGAAACAGGTGGTCAACCTTGTACTTGTCTAACTCAGATGTACTCATAAAGCCTGTCTCTCCGTCTTTCTCAACTTTCACGCCGATTATTGCATCCTATCGGAAATACCCCCTTCCGATCGCTGTTACTCTAGAAAATACAACATAAATTCATCAACCGACAGTGAACGTAACTTTTCGCAATCCCCCACAACCCCGGCTGTTACAGGATTTAGCCAACGGAACCCTCGACCAAATTCAAAATCTCACCCGTGCCATCAGATTGTGGGTTTTGGTAAGTTGGCTGTACAGCGATGAGGGATATATTGCCCTTGACAATTCCTTTACCTATGCCGATTGGCGCGCCGCCTTCTTTGGGGAGAATTATAAGGATGAAAAGCAAGAAGATATTCTTAACTATCCGAACCCCCATTGTGCTTGCAACAAAACAACGGAACAGTGGTTGACAAAATGGAATGTATCTGTAACTGAGTGGCGACAGTCTTTGCAAAAGCAAATATCTATTGCCGATACTGATTTAGACGAGTTATTGGAAGAAAGGTTATTTGCTCAAGTTCGCAAATCCCTTCAAAGTGATTTCGATTTATTGGTGAGTCGCCATTGCTTGGAACGGGTTGCTGATGTTGCTGGTAGGAGCAAGCAATATCGCCGGGTGGAAAAAAAACCGTCAATTTACAGTCAAACAGAAAACTCTCCCCTCGATCGCCATTTAACTCCAAAAGCTCAAGCTTATGTAGCTAGCGCATTGGGTAGGTTTAGTTTTCTCGATCCTAGTTTCCCCGTGTTAGCCGAACAAATTTCAGAAGAGGAACTAGATGAAGATAATAATCGCGTGTTTTTATACGTGGATTATGTAGTCCCAGAATCTAGTCCTATGGAAGATACTGTAGATCAAATTCAGAGCGAATTGCAAGAAATTTGGGACTCGGGACAAATTCCCCCTTTACTCCTCACCTATCACAGCGCTCATCAAAATCTGATTAAGGAATGCGTTGTTTACCCGGTTTGCATTTACTTTATGGAATATGCCAAATACCTCTGTGCCTATGGCAGCACCCCTAGAGGTGAAATCAATTGGTATAAATATCGCCTCGATCGCATTATTTCTAAACGTCTAGAACCTCTCAATTGGCAAGACACCCGCGTCCCTCAATTATTAAGAGAGCAATACGCAGTAAATTGCTTACCAACCCCTCAAACAGTCAACGCGATGTTAAAACAAGCTTGGGGTTGCGACTTTTATAAAGAAATCGGGGTGATGGTATTGCGGTTCGATCGCGATTTTCATCAAAGTTATATGCAGGGAATCAGCATTCACCATACCTTTAGCGCCATAGACTGCGATCGCGCTGCCACATTAATCACACAATACACTCCCAAACCAGAAAATCGACAGATTCTTTTAGATATACTTCAGTCTCGTCCTACCACGGATATTTACTACGAACTCAAGTACCGACTTACAGACTACTATGTCGTCAGATGGTTGAGAGCGTTGGGTTCAAAAGTTGAAGTTTTACTACCTTGGGATTTGCGGCAAGAAATGGCTCTAGAAAGTCAAAATACTTGGAATTTGTATAAATAGGAAAATACCACAAATTGGGCGTAAGGGGCGATCGCCCTTGACGGAACGGCAGAAGTGAAGGGCGATCGCCCGTTTGAGAAAGTTTGGGTTAATTAGGGCGATCGCTCCCAAAAAGTACCAAAGTTTACAACGTTCAGAGTTTAAACTCTGAGCCTTACGATTTATATTACACTATATATTACAGTCGTCATAACAAGCTCGATTGGCGATCGCACTCCAACAACTTTTCATATGCAAACCACTCCCAATCAGGTTTAACAGCCCCCAGATTGCCTCAATAATTGGTAATTATTCAACCTGCAATTCCATCTAATTTCCTATTGTCACCTAAATTTTCCCGAAAATCGCCAGCCCGAAAAATAATCGCCCAAATCCCGAAAAAACCAGCAACTCTCGCAACTCTCACAACTCCCCCAACACTCACCACCAAAGATTTTTCTGAGGCGACTTGCTCTGCATCTACCCAAGATGACAGCAAATAAGGTAAAGTAAACGGCACAAGAGTCTAGAACTCTCCAACTGCCGCAACTCGGCAAACCCGCCCTTGACCGGCAAAACTGGCCAGTACAGGCGGCATTAACCGCAAACCGTCAACCCATAACAACCGAGAAAAATGCAAACCTACTACTACGTTTTAGCCAGCCAACGCTTTTTGCTAGAAGAAGAAGCCCTAGATGAAGTGTTTAAAGAAAGAACTCGCAACTACAACGAACAAGAAAAACAAATAGACTTCTGGTTGGTCAAGCAGCCGGCTTTCCTAGAAGCACCGACAATGGCAGAAGTTAAAGCAAAATGCCCTCAGCCAGCCGCCGCTATTATTTCTACCGATCCTGTCTTCATCACCTGGTTGAAACTGCGATTAGAATATGTACTGACAGGTGAATTTCAAGCACCATCACCAACTATTCCTGATGCCCTCGCATCCCTACAGACAGCATGAATAAAAGACCAAAATATCCGACAAAACAACTAACAACAATTAGGGGTAAATTGTACAAATTTATTTTGTCTCTCCCCCTATTTTCTGCTACTTCGATCGCCCTTTTAGTCTTGACAATTTTATCGAGTTCTGTTAAAGCTCAGTCGAGCTGCCAACCGCCGCAGCCCGATGAATATCTACTGTTAATTGTCACCAGAACACCCGAACAGCAAGAAAGAGCAAAACGCTCTTTCCCTGGAAATACTAACAACACAGTTTGTCGGTACATCAATGACACGGTGACGCGAGTTGGTGGCTTTCGCGACTCGCAAATCGCCAGCGATTGGGTTAAATACATCGAAGATGTTGTCGGATTGCAAGCTTACGTAGTACGATCGCCCGCAGCGGCACTACCCCAAAATTTGCCAGTCTACAACCCTCAGCCAGCACCAGGTTTTGAACCAACCACCAATCCTGCAACCGGAAATCTTGACTTTAATCCCCAACCCCTGGGCCCTGGTTATGCAGTGTTAGTAGATTACTTCAACCAACCGGAATTAGCCTCGCAAGTCAGGCAAGCATTAGGCACGCAAGTAGGCTTAGCTTCCTACGGCCAGCGTCCCTTTTTATTCGTCGCTTATACAACGGATCAAAACGCCGCTACTGCAGCAGTAAAAGCATTGAGCGATCGAGGTTTTTGGCCGATGTTAGTAGACAGCCGCCGAGTTACCGTAATTGCTCCCGCTGTTCGCTAAAAGTTAAGATTAAAAAAATTCGATCCCCCCAGCCCCCTTAAAAAGGGGGAGCAAGAATTCAAAGTCCCCCTTTTTAAGGGGGATTTAGGGGGATCGGAATATATACAACTTCACATTTTAAATTGGTATTAATAATTATTGTGGTTTGGGCTGTGGCTGAATGGTTCCTAGCTGACTTTCTGCCCGCTTTTTTGCTTCCATTGCAGCGGAGTAATCGGGTTTGTAGCGAATTGCTTTGTCATAGGAGGCGATAGCATCTTCGTATCTTTTTACCGCCATCAGTGCATTGCCGCGGCTGTACCAGGCTTCCGAGTAGTCAGGCCTGACATAGACGGCTTCATTGTAAGAGACTAGCGCATCTTCGTACCGCTTTAAATTGGACTGAGCATTTCCTCTATTGTACCACGCTTGATATTCTTTCGGGTTTAAATCTAAGGCTCTGCTGTAACACTCAATTGCTTGTTCGTACCTGCGTAATTCGTGGTACGACCAGCCTAAATTGTACCAGGCTTGATAATAATCAGGTTTTAATTTGACAGCTTTTTCGTAAGCTTCTACCGCTTGTTCATGCCTCCGCATTTTCAGCAAAGCGATGCCTTTACTGTACCACCCTTGATAAAAAATTGGCTGAAACCGAACAGCTTTTTCGTAGGCTTCAAAAGCTTCTTGGTTTTTGTTTAATTCTAGGAAAACATTGCCTAAATTGTACCAAGCTTCATAATTATCGAATTTGATTTCAAGTGCTTTTTGATAGGATTCTACGGCTCGATCGTACTGTTTTAATTTTTGGTAAGCTTGTCCCCGGTTGTACCAAGCACGGTACAAATTGGACTGAAATTGTACAGCTTTTTCGTAGGATGCGATCGCCTCTTCGTACCGCTGCGAATCTAACAAAGTATCGCCTCTGCCTTCCCAGGCTTCGGCATAGTCGGGCTGGATTTTCAAAGCGTTATCAAAAGATGCGATCGCCTCTTGAGACTGTTGCAACTTATCCAAAGCATAACCGCGTCCCGTCCAAGCTTCTAAGTATTCTGGCTTTAATTCTATGGCTCGATCGTAAGCTGCCTGCGATTCTCGGTATTTTTTCAATTCGTACAAAGTTTTAGCTTTTTCCTGCCAAACTTCCGCGTAGTCCGGCTTGAGAGTTATTGCTCGCTCGTAAGCGGCCAGAGCTTCTTCAAATCGGCTTAAATTGTAAAGAGTATTGCCTCGGTTGTACAAATCAGTTGCATTGGCAGAATTAAAAGTATTTACACCATAAATTGATGCTATAATACTGATGCCAATTAAACTGGCGATCGACAATATTTTAAAATACAGTTTTTTTCTGGATTTTAGAGGCTTATTCGCAGCAGCAACCGGAGGCAATACAGGAACTGTACCGCTGAAAGAATTTTTCAATTCTTTAATAGCTTGCAGCGTTTCGCCGGCACTAGAATAACGCTGCCGAAAATCGTACTTTACCATCTTATCTAAAATAGTCGCAAATTCAGGACTGACTGAGGTTTTGTCCTGCCAAATAATTTCCTCTGTATCGGGGTTTCTTGGCATTTGGTGAGGATTTATGCCAGTGAGGAACTGAATTGCGATCGCACCTGCAGCATAGATATCGCTGCTGAGTTTCGGGTTGCCGTGAGCTTGTTCGCTGGGCATATAACCGGGAGTACCGATACTGACACTCAAGCTATTCTTGGGCTGAGGATTGGTGATTTGAGTAGTAATTTCTTTGACTGCGCCGAAGTCAATTAAAACTAATTTTCCGTCTCTATCTCTGCGGAGGATATTGCGGGGATTGACATCGCGGTGAATCACATTTTGCTGGTGTACGAAATCTAAAATTTCGAGAATTTCCTCCAATATACAAATAACTTCATCTTCTTTCATACCTCCCGAATTTCCAGGATAACCCCCCCCAGCCCCCCCTTGGTAAGGGGGGGAACCAAGTCCAGCCCCCCCTTGGTAAGGGGGGGTTTGGGGGGGTATAATTTCGTGGCTTAAATCGTGCCCTTCTATAAATTCTTGAACGAGATAAAACTCTTGATTTTCTTCAAAATAAGCAAAAAGTCGGGGAATGCGATCGTGATTTCCCAACTTGTACAAAACTTGTGCTTCGGTATCGAATAAACGTCTAGCTACCTGTAGAGTTTCGGGATTTGTTGCTTGAGGTTTAAGCTGCTTGACGACGCAGAGGTGATTGCCTGGTAGCTGCTTATCTTCAGCTAAGTAAGTTTGAGCAAATCCGCCGCCTCCCAAGTGACGGATAATACTGTAGCGACTGCTGAGTGTGATTCCAAGCATGAGATTTACCTAATATTCCTAGTCTTTTGGAGAATTAGCTTCCAACCAAGCTGTTAAATCTTCGGCATTATAAAAATCTAACATGGCTTCTGCAAGATTCTCTAATTTGTCGATCGGCAATCTGCTAATTTTGGTTTGACTGTCGAGGTCTAGTTGACCTAAACAGCGACTCAGCAAACGCATAATTAACTTTACTTGTCCTTGTTGCTGGCCTTTTTGTTTTGCTTCTTCTTGCCCTTTTTTTCGACCTTCTTTTAGGGCTTCCTCAACCAAAGTTTGCATATCTTGCACAAAAAACTCTTGCTTCTGTAACGTATCAGATTCCTGAAAATTTAAATTACCCTCATGAGCCATTTCAAAAGCTATCTGAATTTGCGGAACTTCACTCATTTGTGCTGGAATTTCTTCTAAAATACCGCAATGTTTGAGAAAGTAAATCCACTTATCTTGAATCGTTGTCAGTTGCTCCAATTTCTTATTGAATTTTGGCAATTCCACAAAAATCAACTCAATCTGATTGTATGGATAATCAAACAGGTGAGTTTTTTCTTTGAAAACAAATCGTGAAGTAACATCTTGACAATTCTCAAACATTTCAAAGTCCGCTATCATCAAAGAAATTATAGGTTGAAATCCCTTGTACAATTCTCCCATCATTAATTGAGTTCCATAAGTCTTTGCACTATTGTACAAAACTAGCTTAGCCAATGTCTGCACGTATAGAACTTGGATTTCAATAATTATAGACGTGCCGTTGTTAAGTTTTGCTAGAATATCTAAGTAGCTATCTTTGGCTCCGAGTATTTTGAGGACAACATAAGGGTCTACGATCTCTCAACTTTCAATTATGGGTTGCCCTTCATAGAGCATAGCATTCAAAAAACTAATCAGAAGATCCGTATTTTTGGTGGAACCAAATATTTTATTGAATGCAAATCTAATTTTAGGATTGATAAATCTCATGTTATTTTTCTTCCTTCAAATGCGTAAGGTGCACAGCGCGCACCTTACTTTGATTTTACTTTAAACGGATTTCAAAATCTCGTCATCGACTGAAAAATCTATCTCGGCTTTGTCCCGCCCCGAAACTACATAATCATTCTGGAATGAATCTTTCAAACCAGAAAATAAGTCAAATTCCGGCTGCCAGTTAAGATCGGTGACAGCTTTATTTACTGAAGCAAAAAAGTGCTGCAATCTCATCGGAAAAGCTTTCTTTTTGCCGAAGTCAAATTGTTTCGGATCGTAGTGTACAATCTTAATAGCATCAGGGGATTTGCCTGCCGCTTGAATGCAGGCGCGGGCTAAACCGTCAAAGGTGACAAATCGATCGCCCGAAACGTTGTAAATTTGCCCGATCGCCCTTTCGTTGCCCAAAACCGCCGCCATAGCCCTAGCCAAATCCTGACAGTGCCCCAACTGCGTGAAGTGCATTCCGTTACCGGGAATCGGAATCGGTCGATCGCGCGCAATGCGATCGAAAAACCAAGCCTCTAAATCGTTATAATTTTGGGGGCCGTAAATGTAAGTCGGGCGAATCGAAGTCCAAGGCAAACCGGACTCGGCCAAGTAATTTTCGGTTTCGCATTTACCCAAATGCCGGCTTTTAGGATCGGTAGCGTCCCCTTCAATATGAGGCATTTGATCCGACTTCAAATAAACCCCCGCAGAGCTCATGTAAACAAAGTGCTGCACCCGCCCTTTAAATATTTCAGCTAAAGGCTTTGTATCGCTGAGTTCGCGGCCGTTGTTGTCAAAAACAGCGTCAAACTCGACCGTCGATAACTTTTCTTTTAGTTGTTCGACATTTGTGCGATCGCCCTGAATCTGTTTCACGCCCGAAACCGGTACAGGCTTGTTGCCCCGGTTAAACAACACCACTTCATGCCCTTGTGCTGCTAAAATCTTAGTAAGATAAACCCCAATAAACCGAGTACCGCCCATCATTAAAATTCGCATTAATTTCGATGCTCCTTACAGTTAGTGTAAATATCTTACAATAAAGTTATGCCCTAGCTTTACTCAAATAGCAATTACGCGTAAACACCAGAGAAACCGGGTTTTTCACCAGTATCAAAGACTCAAATCCAGTATTTTCGTAAAAAACCCGGTTTCTGCCGACCGGACGATCGAATTGTGCGTGAAGCGAAGCTATCCCGCAGGGAATCGCTCAAAATAAACATACTTTCAATTCGCCTAAAATAGACCTATGCAAGTTCCCCGGCTGCATCCAGAAACAATCGAAGAAGTCAAACAAAGAGCAGACATAGTAGACGTTATTTCCGGTCGCGTCGTCTTGCGGAAACGCGGCAAAGAATTCGTAGGTTTGTGTCCCTTCCACGACGAAAAATCTCCCAGCTTTACTGTCAGTCCCGGCAAACAAATGTATTATTGTTTCGGCTGCGGTGCAGGTGGCAACGCTTTTAAGTTTCTCATGGAATTGGAGAAACGCCCTTTCAGCGAAGTAGTATTAGAACTAGCTAAAAATTATCAAGTCCCCGTCAAAACAGTCGAACCAGAACACCGACAAGAATTGCAGCGGCAAATTTCTCTGCGGGAACAACTCTATGAAATCTCAGCACTAACAGCCAACTTTTACGAACACGCTTTGCGACAAACCCAGGGAGAAGAAGCCTTAGCATATCTCAAATCAGAACGCAAGCTAACCGAAGAAACTATCCAACAATTTCAATTAGGTTATGCACCCCAAGGTTGGGAAGCACTTTACAGTTATTTAGTAGAACAGAAAAACTATCCGGCGCCATTAGTAGAACAAGCAGGATTAATTGTACCCCGAAAAAATGGCGGCAGCGGTTATTACGATCGCTTCCGCAATCGCATTATGATTCCCATACGCGACACCCAAGGCAGAGTCATCGGTTTCGGCGGCAGAGCTCTCGGCGACGAACAGCCGAAATACCTCAATTCTCCCGAAACAGAACTGTTCGACAAAGGCAAAACTTTATTCGCCTTAGATACAGCAAAAACAGCCATTAGCAAAGCCGATCGCGCAGTGGTTGTAGAGGGGTACTTTGATGCGATCGCACTTCAGGCAGCCGGCATCTCCAACGCCGTCGCTTCCCTAGGCACAGCCTTAAGTTTAAACCAAGTGCGCCAGTTATTGCGCTACACTGACTCCAAACAAATTATCCTCAACTTCGACGCCGACAAAGCAGGAACTCAAGCAGCAGAACGCGCGATTGGAGAAATAGAAAAACTCGCTTATCAAGGAGAAGTGCAACTGCGCGTACTCAACATTCCCGACGGCAAAGATGCCGACGAATACCTCAAAACTTACTCGCCAGAACAATATCGAGAATTGCTCGAAAATGCTCCGTTGTGGATCGACTGGCAACTGCAACAAATGCTCGTCAATCAAGATTTGAACCAAGCAGATACTTCCCAGCAAGTCACCAAAAAGATTATCAAATTATTAACTAACATCACTGACGACAATCAGCTAGCACATTATTTGCAAAAAAGCGCAGAAATTCTCAGCAAAGGAGATTTTCGACTCACAAAAATGCTCGCTGAAAACTTGCTCAATCAAGTAGTCAGCGATTGGGCAAAGCGGCAGAGTCAAGACGAATCTTTGACAATGCCCCTGTTAATTAGAAACAAACTGAAGCCGAACAAACAATATAAAAAGCAGCGTGCAAGCGGCGAAAACAAAAACTCAAAATCAAGCTTATCTGCCGTAGCCCGCAGTCTTTTAGAAGAAGCAGAAGCGCAATTATTGCAGATTTATTTGCACTGTCCCGAATACCGCCAAGATGTCAGAGAAGCAATAGAAGCTAGAGACGTGCAGTTTAGCCTTTCTCACCACAGATTTTTGTGGCACCAGATTGTGAATGCAGAAATATTGCACAAAATGTCTTTACAAGTAGCGCCTTCTGAGTTAATATTAAAATTGCAAGATAGCTTCATTGAATATCCCCATCAACTCAATCAAATCTCGCATTTATTTCACTTAAACGAGTTCTCAGAAAGAAACGTTTATCGCGCACCTCTAGTAATTAGATCGGCCCTCGCCTGTATCGAGCAAATTATCAGCATGAAGCGCCGCCGAATTGCACTCAATATGTGGGAAAAAGCAAAGGCAGCTAGCAGTGGCGAAGAAGCTATAGAATATCACCAACTATTCTGTGCCGAACAAGAATGGCTCAAGGAATTAGAGCGGCTGCGTCAAGTTAATTTTTACGATTTAACCTCCGTGCCTTGGGGCTAATATCATTTTAGATCGTATCATGTCCGGTGGAGCGATCGCAATTTTTGTAAGGGCGGGTTCACCAACCATATCGGCTAATAATTGACAAGCTCAAAAACCCGCCCCGGCCGGGATATTCTTGTTAATTGATCGGACATGATATCAACACCTGACACAGGGTGGAGAAAAAAACAATTCTTGTCTTTCTTGTCTAACCAGGTTTTTTATAAATGGTATCAGGTGCGTCGCCATGAGATTATTCATTTAATTCAGAAATTTTCGATGGCGACACACCCTACAAATTACCAGCCAGGTTCGTCGTGAGGATTGAGCGTTCTTTTTACAATAAATTAATAATCGCAAAAAAGAGTTTCGCGAGTATCTCTACCCGTCACCGGATTAGTACCTTTTGCCACTTTACAAAGTTTTTCTATCATATCGTCTCGCAGCAGTGTCTCAGTAAAATCTGCACCGTCAATGATAGCTCCTTCCAGCCTGGTATTGTAAGCGAAAGCACCCTCAAGGATAGCATTAGTTAAATTTGCTTTCATCATGCGAGCTAAATCTAAAGTAGCACCTGTGAAATTAGCGCCTTCTAAATTTGCTTCTTCCATATTGGCCGCAAAAAAGCTGACGCCCCGCAAATCTGCATTGGTAAAATTGCTGTTGCGAAGATTGGCTTTATTAAAGCTGTCGTCAGTCAGAACTTGGCCAGTAAAATCAGCGCCGACTAGGATTTCTTTGTCGTGATCCAAAGCGAAAGCAGGTGCGGGATTAATGCCGATCGCCCCAGCGGCAATTACTGCTAAAATAACAAAACTCAGCAAGAAAGTATAAATATGTTGGCGAATTCGAGAAATCATCATACAAGTTCAAGCTAATGGGCAGTCGTGACAGTTCAGAATTGAATTCTACCAGAAAGCGCGTCAAGCGTAGCTATCCCCTGGGGAATCGCCCGCTTCCCACCGCTGACTCCAATTCCCCCCAATCCCCAAACTCTAGGGATATCGGCACATTGGGAGAAAACTTAGTCGCCGAGTGGTTGCAGCAGCAAGGTTGGGAAATCCTGCACCGCCAGTGGCACTGTCGCTGGGGAGAGATTGACATCATCGCACTCGGAAGAGATGAAGAAAGCGAAATCAACAGAGGTAACGAAAATTCCCCATTCCCCATTCCCCATTCCCAAACATTAGCATTTGTAGAGGTAAAAACTCGCCGCCGGGGAAATTGGGATGCTGGTGGAATGCTAGCTGTTAGCACAACAAAACAAGCCAAACTTTGGCAGACAGCCGAAATATTTTTAAGCACTCACCCAGATTTAGCAAATAATTCTTGTCGCTTTGATGTCGCCTTAGTCAGGTGCGAACCTTCACAACAAAACACTAAGCGAATATTACCGCCATTAACCGCAGCGAACTCTCAATCCGCCGTTGCCGGAAACTACCGACTCACCCTGCAAGAATACATTCGCTCGGCTTTTAGCAATTAAAAATATATACAGCATATTCCAGCTTCATGAAGTACAGTAGCAGCTATATTATGTGGTGTTAATCTGTAGGGTGCGTCGCAGCTTCATATTTGATAAAACTTGCAGATATCCCGTGGGCAACGCACCCTACAGCCGGCGATCGCTTTTATTGTATGTACCACATATACATGGAATATGCTCTAATTCAAATTTAGAGGGTAAAATCTCAAAGGAAAGCCACTAGGTAATTTTTAACTGTTAACTTGCCTAGGCTGTCGCGCATTTCTCTGCTTGAGCTTTAACGGATCTGAAAAAAGCGTTAAATCTTCTCCCGCTTTCCCCTTCTCTCCCTCTCCTGTTCTGTCATCACAGTTAACTTATATGCGTAGCAATCTAGGCCAGAGTTTCCGGGCAATATCCCAGACCCTTGACAAATTGCTGGCGAAACGCTTCAATTTCTTTGCGGTCAGGGCTGCCGTGACAAACCACTGCCACCTGGTAGCGGCGCATCACGCTCAGTGGCGACTGTCCGGTTTCCAAACTCCAAAGCGCCATTTGCAAGCGAATTTCAGGATCGTAAGGAATCCCGAGTTCGTTCATAAAAGCCCGAAAATCCCCGTGCATTTCGGGAGTTAAATATTGGCTCATTTTCACCTTTACCACCCAGCCGTCAATTTGGTGAATAACAGTGATAAATTGCAAGGGAAGATGATGAGCCGTGCGTAGGTAATCCACGACTCTCAGAGTAAGGCTAGTATTGGCTATGTAGTAGAGGTATTCCATAACGATCCTTATGAGCAAAGCTGATGCTATACCTCTATCCTCGCGGGCTATACCCGCCACCACAAGGGGAAAAGCACCCGACTTTGGATGGGGGTTTTTACCCAATTTGTTACCCAGTTGACAGATCGATCGCACAGGAATTCACTTGATGACAGAGATGGACTGGTCTTTGGACGGCTACGACTACGAACTTCCGCCCTCGCGCATTGCCCAAAATCCCGTAGTGCCGAGGGACAGTTCTCGCTTGCTGGCTGTAGATTCTCCCAGCAGCCAGCAACACCGGATTTTCCGGGATTTGCCAGATTTGCTGCAACCGGGCGACTTGCTGGTACTCAACAACACCCGCGTGCTGCCAGCGAGGCTCTACGGGCACAAACCCAACGGCCCGGCTGTGGAGATATTGTTAATGGAAGAACGGCAGCACAACTGTTGGCTGGCTTTGGTTAAACCGGGGAAACGCTTGAAGTTGGGAGCAAAAATTGAGTTTGATCCCATCGCCCCTGCCGGTGAGAACTCGACCACAGCTCCTTGCTGTTGCCTTCCCGATGCCGCGATGCCCCATCGTCGTCGATTGACTGCGACAGTTATAGAGAGGGACGACGCCACAGGGGGACGGCTGTTGGAGTTTGACATCCCCACAAATGAGAATCTGGCGAAGTTTTTGGACGAATACGGCCACGTACCCCTGCCGCCTTACATCGAAAATTCCCAAGCTTCAGCGGAACAGTACCAGACTGTTTATGCCGAGAGGCTTGGGGCGGTGGCGGCCCCCACAGCAGGCCTGCACTTCACCGAAGAATTGTTCAGCCGCTTGGAACAGCGGGGAATCGAAAAAACTTTTGTCACCTTACACGTCGGAGTAGGGACGTTTCGCCCGGTGGAGGTGGCAGACGTGACGGCTCACAAAATGCACGGCGAATGGGTGGAAGTACCCCCCGCCACTGTAGAGAAAATCCGGGAAACTCAAGCCCGAGGCGGGCGGATCGTTGCTGTGGGTACAACAGCAGTGCGAGCTTTAGAGGGAGCCGCCGCCGCGAGTGGCGATTTTTCCTTGCAACCTTTTTGCGGCCCGACTAATTTGTTTATCTACCCGGGTTACAAGTGGCGGGTTGTAGAGGGGATGATTACCAATTTTCACTTGCCCCGCTCTACTTTGATGATGATGATAAGTGCGATGATTGGAAGGCCTCGGCTGTTGGATTTGTACCGAGAAGCGATCGAGCATCAGTACCGCTTTTATTCGTTTGGCGATGCCATGCTGATTTTACCAGCAGCAAAAAAGGATTGATCGATCGGGCATCGGGTTCGCCCTATGCCCGGTATGCCGTTTCTATTCTTCCTCCTCTTCTTCATTGCCGGGATACACGAAGCTGTTGGAACGCCCAGTCAGAACAGATTTGCCCAGAGACAAAGCTTTCTGAGCTGCCACTGCAGCTTTGCGCTTCCATGTGGCCTTACGCATATTCTTCTTGGATTTGGAGGTTTTCTTCTTAGGGACTGCCATGACGCTAAATACTTTCTGCTTGCTTATATAGACAAACAAACATTCTAGCCGATTTTGCCCAATGCTTACTCGAAAAACGGCAACAACTGCTCGGCCAGCAATGTCAAGTAGTAGGGTGCGTCAGCGATTAGCTTCTGGAAAAATAGACCAAATCCCATAGGTAACGCACCCGCAGCAGCTAAAGTTCGTGAAAGTGGTAGATTACGACGCCTGTTACCGCATCGTTCTCGATACTCACATAACCGGTTTTGAGCATTGCCGTGAAAGCCTCTTCCACTTCCGCAAAAGTAGCGCCGGTTGCCATCACCCCTTGGGTGACAGATAATCTTCCGTTCTTGGTATAAGCTGCCTTCAGGAGTTTAACCCCTAACTGGTCTGGAGTTGGCTTGGGGTATGTCGCGGCGATCGCCCCGCTGCTGGGATATAGCGGTATACCTTCAGGAGATACGCCGAGTTTGCCCCTGAGACTGGCATTGTGTTCGTCCACCATGTTCGGCAGCAGCAGCAAGTCAAACAATTGCCCGAACCCACACAAACCAAAGGTAAACAGCCACAGTAAACCAGTACCAATCTTGCCGTTGTAGAGGCGGTGGAGTCCGAATGGGCCGAAAAAACAAGCTGCCCATAAAAGGTAACTAACACCCAAATTGCTCATTTTCTGACCGTCCTGCTTGGTTATTCTAAGAATCGGAGTCCCTTTATCCATTTTGTACTTTCTATCTGGTGTTTGAACAGTTTGACACCTGCAGATATTTGTGCATAGTCCGAAGTTATTGGTTATTTACTACCAATTCCCCAATTCCCCATGCCCTAGACCCCATGTCCCATGCCCCATGCCCATGCCCATGAGTAATTTTGCGTAGCAATTCTTAACGCCAGCAACATATTTGCGCGGGCGAGAGCTTGGTAAACTGGAGGGCGTGGAAATTACAGCAGCTTAGACCGGGATTCCACACGGAGCGCCAAACCAAGCGCGCCGCCAGCGCTGGCCGGACATACACGAGCGCGATCGCCCGCAGTACCCGACAATGGAAACAAGCGAGTAGTTATAAGCAGAAATCCAATAAACATATGGTAGATTCCCTCAAAAAACCCACTTTTGAAGAACTGCGGCCGGGAGTGAAAGCCCCAGCCAAAGAAACTATTCTCACGCCGAGATTTTACACAACAGACTTTGACGAGATGGCCAAAATGGACATCTCGGTAAACGAAGCCGAACTAGAAGCAATTATCCAAGAGTTCCGCGTTGACTACAACAAAAACCACTTCGTGCGGGATGAGGAGTTCGCTCAATCTTGGGATCACATTGACGGCGAAAAACGCCAGTTGTTCATTGAGTTTCTAGAACGTTCCTGCACCGCTGAGTTTTCTGGATTCTTGCTTTACAAAGAATTGGGACGCAGGCTCAAAGACAAAAATCCAGTGCTCGCCGAGGGTTTCAACCTGATGTCCCGCGACGAAGCGCGGCACGCCGGATTCCTCAACAAAGCGCTGTCCGACTTTAATTTGTCCCTGGATTTGGGTTTCTTGACAAAGAGCCGCAGTTACACATTCTTTAAGCCGAAGTTTATTTTCTACGCCACTTATTTGTCTGAAAAGATTGGTTATTGGCGCTACATCACGATTTACCAGCACTTAAAAGCCCATCCTGAAGACCAGATTTATCCGATTTTCCGATTCTTTGAAAATTGGTGCCAGGATGAAAACCGCCACGGAGATTTCTTCGATGCGGTGATGAGAGCTCAGCCTCAGATGTTGAACGATTGGCGCGCTAAGCTGTGGTGCCGTTTCTTCTTGCTGTCGGTGTTCGCGACAATGTATCTCAATGATATCCAGCGTGCGGGTTTTTATCGATCGCTCGGTCTAGATGCTCGCGAATACGACATCGAAGTCATCAAAAAGACCAACGAAACAGCAGGCCGCGTATTCCCCGTCATGCTGGACGTGAACAATCCAGAATTTTATGAACGGCTGGATATTTGCCTCAAGAACAATCAGCAGTTGACAGCAATTGTTGCTTCTAATACTCCGAAATTCTTGCAATTCTTCCAAAAATTGCCTTTGTACTTGTCGAACGGCTGGCAGTTGTTGAAGCTGTACTTCATGAAAACAATTGAATCACCTTCAGTACAGGGCGCTGTGCGTTAAGTTTTGATTTTTCATCCTCTGTGACGGCGGTTCTGCGGCAAGCGGAGCCGCTTTTTTTAGGTATAATGTTAGATTAGTTTTGATGCTCGATCGTGCGATCGAGTTTCAAATTCAAGCGAAATTTATGAAGGAGTTAATTGTGAGATGAAGGGTGAGTAATATGATATCGGGAAGACGCAACTCTTTTGTAGACTACAAAGCAGATGGACACAACTGGATAACTTTGATGACAGGAGAATACTATCCAGATATCTTACAAGAGGCTTGCCAACTTTACGAACCAGTTTTAGTAATGTTTGGGCAATTACTCAGGACTTCTGAATCATCAGTGCGCCTATTTATACAGATTTCTGAGGTTCCTAGCACATGGATGCGAGTTCAACTTCTCAGGATGTTTCGCAAGTATGTTAGCCCTGAGATTCCAGTTGAAATGCTCAGAAGGAAAAAAAAGACAGCGGATATTTGCAATCAGTTTGGATCTCGTTTTAGGTCTGTTCAAGAAGTTCAAGCTGCATACATGACTCGTCCTATTCCTGACGAGGCAATGTCCGCTTTGTTGTGGGAATACAAAAGTCGCGGAAAAAAGGGATACGACCTAACTGAAAGATTTTTCTCCTTATTCCGCTTACACTTTCCACGACGAGGCAATCAGAGGGCCAGAGCGAGCTGGAAAAGATATCCTGATGGGAAATGTCTTAGCCAACTATCCCAACCCGAAACGTCCTGTTGATTTTGTGATTTACGATATTAATGAAAATGAATTGCTGGCAATAGGATTAGCACGATATGATTCAGATAGAGGTGGTGCACAAGAAGACGATCGAACAGGCGGTTATCGTAGCTGTGCTGATGAAATCCTCAGTTACGCACAAAATCACAATTTAAGAACTAAGGTAATTTTTTTGAATGATGGGCCTGGTCTTTTACTCGGTTCAATGTGGGATGACTACGCAGATATTGAAAATAGTTGGCCAGATCAGATTATGGTATTGACACTGCGTATGGTTCCAGACCGAATTACAGTGGAATGGCTGCGTTCTTAAAAATAGGAGTGAGAATGGCTACTGGTATTTCAAAAAAACAATCGAAAGATCAAGCTACATCCAATCTTAATGAAAGTAAATTAAACAATAGCTTGGATGCGTGTTTTTTATATCCGGGAAAACAGCCTGCTAGTGAAGTTTTAGGCACTAAGAAAGCTAAATGTGTAAAATTGTGGGCTAACAATGAACAGCTAAGTGGGCTGGATGAAAACCGTATATACTATGGTGATAACTTGCCCATTTTAGCAAATTTACTTCAAGATAACTCTGTTCAAGGTAAAGTAAAATTAATTTACATAGATCCGCCTTTTGCAACGAAAACTATATTTAAATCGCGATCTCAGACTGATGCTTATTCTGACTTATTAGCAGGTAACAGCTATATTGAATTTATTCGTCAGAGGTTGATACTATTGAGAGAGTTATTAGCTGATGACGGCTCAATATATGTCCATCTTGATGATAAAATGGCATTTTATATCAAGGTGATTATGGATGAAATTTTTGGTCAACGCAATTTTAGAAATTGGATTACTCGCAAAAAATGTAATCCAAAGAACTACACAAAAAAGACTTACGGCAATGTTTCAGATTTTATCCTGTTTTATAGTAAATCAGATACTTATGTCTGGAATCGTCCTGTTGAAGAATGGACAGATAAGCGCGCCAACAAAGAATATGAATACATTGAAAAGGAAACTGGACGGCGATATAAAAAGGTTCCGATTCATGCGCCTGGAGTGCGAAATGGCGAAACTGGAAAGTCTTGGCGAGGGATGAATCCGCCACCGGGAAAGCATTGGCAATTTCCACCTCAAACACTAGATGAAATGGATGCTAGAGGGGAAATATATTGGTCTGCAACAGGAAATCCCCGTCGCAAGATATATTTGGATAGCAGTAGCGGGATTCCCGTACAAGATATTTGGCTAGAGTTTCGCGATGCTCACAATCAGAATATTAAAATTACAGGTTATCCAACTGAGAAAAACCGCGATTTACTTAGTCGAATTATTCGAGCTTCATCAAATCCTGATGATTTAGTGCTCGATTGCTTTGCTGGTTCTGGTACGACTTTGAGTGTGGCTTCGGAGTTTGGGAGGAGATGGATAGGAATTGATAATAGTTCTGAGGCGATCGCAACTACTTTGCGCCGTTTTGCTAAGGGTTGCGAACGAATGGGCGATTTTGTCAGCCAGCAAACATCGCTACACCAGAATCCACCGGATGACGAGTCTCGCCAGTTATCGCTTTTTAACTTAGATGAATCTAGATTTCAAACTGAGTCTCCCCCAGACAAAAGTAAAATTATTAACAACTTTGCTCTTTATGCAACTGATTCGTTGCCTGGGGAACTAGAAGATATTGTCAGACAATGGATAGGATGGCAGTAGCAGCATACAATGGTTCGACTCAGGAATTTTAAATTAGCGATCGCCCTCAAATTTAGTATCTATTATTTGCTGTTGTTTTATGAAAACCAATAAAAAACAATTAAACCAATCGAACGTTATTTTATCCCTAGCAATGCTCGGTGTTTTCCTCTTTTCCTTAAGTCTACGCTTTTGGGAATTAGAGCGATTTAACACATTAGTATTTGACGAGGTTTATTACGCTAAATTTGCCAACAATTATCTCACAAAAACTCCTTTTTTCAACGCCCACCCGCCTCTGAGCCAGTACATAATTGCGATCGGCATTTGGATCGGAACTCACCTTCCCTTCGGAAAAACCGCCGTAAACAGTATGGCCGGTTCCCTGCTTTCCCCTTGGGATTACCGCTGGCTGAATGCTCTCACGGGTTCCTTTATTCCGCTAGTTGTGGGAGCCCTGGCTTATCAGCTAGTTCGGCGTCGCACCTTTGCTTTTATTGCTGCTTTATTTATCGCCTGCGACGGTCTGTTTTTAGTTGAGTCTCGCTACGCGCTGAACAACATTTATCTAGTTTTGTTTGGAATTTTAGGTCAGTTATTTATTTTAAAATCCGTAGAAGCAGAAGGTAAAAAGCGCTGGCTTTGGCTGGTACTCGCCGGTACTGGCTTCGGCGCATCTGCGGCTATCAAATGGAACGGATTGTGGTTTCTTTTCGGTACTTATCTAATTTTAATCTGTGCTTGGGCAGTCCGTTTTATCCAGGGTAACAGAGGAAATGAAGAACAAAGCCGCGAGGTAGATTCACCTCTAATTCCTACCGAAAGTCCCGTACAAAAACTGACAAAACTCAATTTTATAGAACTCTGCTTGAGTCTAGCTATTATTCCTATTGTAGTTTACAGCATCTCTTGGATTCCTCACCTGCACTTTAATCCAACTCCCAATTTCTGGCAGATGCAAACGGAAATTTTGACTTATCACCAGCGGATTAAAAGCGGCCCAGATGTACATCCTTACTGTTCCGCGTGGTACGGTTGGCCTTTGATGCTGCGCCCGATAGTTTACTTCTTCAAAAAAGCTAGCAGCAATGGACAAGCCGATCCGGTTTTGCCGCCTTTACCTGAAGGTGCAACTGAGGTAATTTTTGACGTTCACGCGATGGGAAATCCCTTGCTTTGGTGGCTGTCAACCTTAGCTGTACTGCTAGTAATAGGAGTTTTAGTTCACCGGATTTCCGTGTGGGTGAAAACGCGCAGCGAGTCTTCTGTTGAACTCATCGAACAGCAGCGGCCGATTTTGTTTCCGCCGACTGCCCAAATGTGGCTGGCGTTATATTTAATAGT
The DNA here is from genome assembly GCF_036701935.1 of Microcoleus sp. M2_D5. Classification (NCBI taxonomy): domain Bacteria; kingdom Bacillati; phylum Cyanobacteriota; class Cyanophyceae; order Oscillatoriales; family Microcoleaceae; genus Microcoleus; species Microcoleus sp. M2_D5. The sequence continues at coordinate 67,567 of NZ_JAUBRP010000030.1, forward strand.
TAATTGGGCCGCTAATTTGCTGCCTTGGGTGAAGGTGACTCGCTGCATATTTTTGTACCATTATATGGGCTGTTCTGTGTTTGCAGCTTTAGCACTTGCTTGGTGGGTTGACAGGTGGCTGCACAGCCCTAAAACTCGACTCCGAGGGATGGGGGTAACAATTATTTTTCTGGTTTTGGGTGCTTTTATTTTCTGGATGCCTATCTATTTGGGACTGCCTTTGTCGCAGTGGGAATGGCAAATGCGGATGTGGCTGCCGTCTTGGGTTTAAGTTAGAAATAATTCTTTTATTAACGGGCTCTCCTGCCCGTTCCACAAAAAAATTAAGTCTTGTGGAACAGGCATCTTGCCTGTTCCTAACGGGCTCTCCTGCCCGTTCCACAAAAAAATTAAGTCTTGTGGAACAGGCATCTTGCCTGTTCCTAACGGGCAAGATGTAAGTTATAACATTTATAACAAAGGTGAGTTTGCAAAAGCGATCGTTATTTTTGATACAGTGCTCGATAAACTGGTTCCCCGCGTTTGAGAGTAGCAATTTCTCTTTCAGTAGCCACAGGCAGGGGATTTTCTGCTAGCCAGTTGTTGCCGTTTTGACGTTTAAAACTGGGGTGAGATGAAAAGCGATCGCACATTTCCCTTTCTACTTCCTCAATATCTGATTGGATAAAAACTTCGCCGCCAATTGCGAGATAAGTTGCCAATTCGTTGACTAATTCCTGCTGCACCACGCGCCGTTTGTGGTGCTTTTTCTTGAACCAGGGATCGGGAAACTGAATGCTAACTCGCTGCAAAATACCTGCGGGTAAAGTTTCTAAAATTGGTTTAAGGGAACTATTAGCATTGCAAAACAAATAGTGCAAATTTGTCAAGCCTTTTTCGTCCCGCCACAGATTCGCCTCCTCTACCAGAGGTTCCCGAATTTCTAATCCGAGAAAGTTCCAGTCTGTTTGGATTTGCGCCATGTGCCACAAAAACCGTCCTCTGCCGCAGCCGATATCTAAATGCAGCGGTAAATTTAAGTCGGTATAGATTTTAGTCCAATCCGGAGGACTTGCAGATGCTTGATATCTAATTGATAGGGGATTGACGTGTTCCCGCACTCTTACTCTTGCCAATTTTGCTGTCTCCTGAATGTAATTTTTAACCGCTGATGAAGGCAGATGAACGTGGATTAACGCAGATAAATATTGATTTTTGTGATGTTGCTCAATACTTTTTAATTAATGAGCAATTAAAAATTGTCCCTCGGCTATTTTTAATTGCTCATTATTGCATTAGGCTTCTGGTTCAATGCCGGCTGCTCTTAATTGGGCAGCTAGTCGATCGACCCGCTGTTGAGCGAGCTCCCTTTGCTGCCGTTCCCTTTCTACCATTTCTGCTCCCCACAATAACATCTCGCCACTTTCATCCCACCACCGCAACCAATATCCGGTTCTTTCGGCTTTTGTGCCATACCAAACACCCAGAAATAACCCAACTCCTGAAATCCAATAACGGCCGAAAGCATCGGGCGGTTGTACTTCATACTTTCCTGATGAATCCAACTGGTAGACTTCTAACACTCCGGCGGCTGGTTCAAAAAGTGCATAGACTGGCACTCGCAATACTTGTTCGTAAAAAAACCATTTTCCAGGTGGATAAGTTTGTTTACTAGAATATTCATCGTTGGCAGTAGCTGATAAAAATTCCATGACGATCGCCGGAATTTCCCCTTCTAAGTTGGGAGTGTAACTGCGGCGAATTTCTTGACTAGAAAGCGGCTGTACGTTGCGGGCATAAAACCAATCTGGAGCTTTGATAACTAGCTTGCCGTTTAATGTAGCGCAAATTCCCATGTTTGGGGCAACTAATATTCCTGTTAAAATTAGCCCTGCGATTTCTAGGATTTCGCGCAAGGCGGCGGCTAGCAAGGGTTGGTCGATATTTTCCACAGGTTCCTCGTCTAAAATGAAGTCGTCTGGCAATTTTTCCCAGGTAATTTTTAAGTCTGCTGTAGGGGCTGTCACGGTATTTTACCTCTTACTAAGACTGCTGGAGTGCGGTTTGCAATACTTCGCGATGAAAGAGCGATCGCCCTACAATAAATTTTATCCTATCTGGCGATAAGGCGTCGCCGTTAGCATAGTGTTCGATCCAGGTTTTGCTGATTAAATAAGGATCTTCTGGCAATTCTGATAATAAGTATCCCGGCATTTCTAACTCGTCCATCAATTGACTGACTTTCGGATCGTAGCTGAGGGCAAAACACCGGCATTCTTCGGATGCGGCCATAATTAAACTGTGGTAGCGCATCCCGATCGCCATTTCGACTCCCCGGAACACTCCTTTCAATTTTCTCGGATCTTCTAAACTGAGGATGCGGCTCCTTTTCGGCAGGGACGAGTGCAAATGTTGGGCAATTTCTAAGTCGTGAGACGCTTGAAAAGGCAGCAGCAAAATTAAGGTGCGAGTTGCTTTTTGAAAGTCAACTAAAGCTTGAGTTAAGATTGACAAACGCGCGGGAGTTAGTGTAGAATGAGAACGCAAACAAACAGCCACTCTGGGCGCAGGTAAATCCCACAAACCGGACACGGGAGAATTCTCCAAAGCCCACACGGGATCGGGCGCTAAAGTGAAGGGAATTTTCCAATCTGCAAGTAAAGTAGCTGAACCTTTATCCCGCACGCTGACGGCGGTGCATCCGGCAAAACAGCGTTGAGATAACTTGCGAGTCATTTCGCGCTTCAAAGGGCCAATTCCCTGGGCCCAAGCAACAGTTTTTAAGCCCATCTGCTGCGCTAATCCCATCAAACCGCCATAATAGAAAGGGCTCGCAATGCTAGTAGCGTCTTGGATTAAACTGCCGCCGCCCCAGATTAGCGCGTCGGAGGTGCGGAGTGCTTCGAGAACTTGAAAGGCATTCATACGATCGCGCGCAGCTACCCCGTACCGCTGATTTGTCTCGACAGGATTGCCAGAAAGGACGATCGGCGTCACGCCATCTGGTAACATTTGCAGTAGCGATGCCAACAGCGCCTCGTCGCCGCCGTTGCCTTTACCGTAATAGCCGCACAAAATTGCTCGCATTTCTACTCTTTTATTTGTTTGTGATGGGGAATCTAACGATTTTAGATTTTAGATTTTAGATTTTAGATTTTTTTGATATTTGAGATTTGCTCCTACTACCAAAAAAATGCTACTGTCATCAAGCTTCAAAGCTTTACGTCATCATTCAGCTCAAATCGCAAATCTAATAAAATATCAACTCGCTAATCTAAAATTGTATGACCAGCCCAAAAACAGGTACAAGCCCCGACTTAAGTCGTGGATGCTCCTAAAATTTTAGACCAAAGCTCAAGCTCCAAGATTCATCTGTGGAGTCAATCTAAACTCTAAAATCTCAAATCTAAAATCGACAGACTCATCATACTTTATATGACAGTTGCGTAAGTCCCGATCGATAAATCTTTCATCTTCGTTCACAATACAAAAAATGCACGCTTTGTCAATTCCCACCTGGATTATTCACGTCTCTAGCGTCGTCGAGTGGATTGCCGCCATCTGGTTAATTTGGACTTACGGCGAAGTCACTCAAAATCGAGCTTGGTGGGCCCTTTCCGCCGGAATGCTGCCCGCTCTCGTCAGCGCTATGTGTGCCTGTACGTGGCACTATTTTGACAACTCCCCCGCCCTAGAATGGATTGTTACCCTGCAAGCGGCGATGACTCTCTTCGGCAATTTTACTTTGTGGGCGGCGGCTTGGTGGATTTGGCGATCGGCTCAGCCAGCAGAGAAAATTAAAGATTAAAAAAAGGGAGAAACTAAGTGAAAAATAGCACTATTTGGGTAAAATTTGTCGCAAGTTTGCTTTTGTTGACAGCCGGATTTTTGCTTCCCAGCAAAGCCAGCAACATTCCCGTACAAGTCGCCCAACAACCTAACTGCAAAAATCCTCAAACCACTCTAGACATGAATGTCTGTTCCAGTCAAGAGTTTCAGGCAGCAGACAGAAAGCTCAATCAACTATATCAGCAACTTCAGCCGAAACTCAACAGCAAACAAAAGCAAAGATTGATAGTAGCACAGCGTAGTTGGCTCAAGTTTAGAGATGAATCTTGCAATTATGAAATGGGGCAGTTTGAAGGTGGAACTTTGGCTGCTTCTACCTACGGTTATTGCAGAGCGAGGGTGACACAAGAACGGGTTAAAGACTTGGAGCGTTATTTGCAACAAGCAAATTTGTAAAAGTTCGATCGCTATTTAGTAATGCAATCGATACCCACCCTACGAGAGAACAACGATTGAGTCCCAATTTTTTTTATTTGATCTTTATCTATCCGGATGGTGTACAATCTAAAATCTAAAATCTAAAATCCAAAATCGCTATGTCCTTCGTTGGTTTGCACATTCACAGCGATTATAGCTTGCTAGATGGGGCTTCTCAGCTACAGCAGCTCGCAGAACGGGCGGTGGAATTGGGGATGCCCGCGATCGCCCTTACAGACCACGGGGTGATGTACGGGGCGATCGAGCTCATCAAAGTTTGCAGAAATAAAAATATCAAGCCGATTATTGGCAATGAAATGTATGTCGTAAACGGCGACATTGAAGTAAAAGTTCGAGGTAGAAGAAAATACCATCAAGTTGTTTTAGCTAAAAATACCCAAGGTTATAAAAACTTAGTAAAGCTCACCACAATTTCCCACTTAAAGGGAATGCCAGAAAGAGGTATTTTTGCCAGACCTTGCATCAACAAGGAACTGCTAAAACAATACTCCGAAGGTTTAATTGTTACCAGTGCTTGTTTGGGCGGCGAAGTTCCCCAAATGATTCTGCAAAACAAGCTAGATACTGCCCGTGAAGTAGCCACATGGTATAAAGAAGTATTTGGAGAAGATTACTATATAGAAATTCAAGACCACGGTTCCCCGGAAGACCGGATTGTTAATGTTGAAATCGTCAAAATTGCCCGCGAACTCAAAATTAAAATAATTGCCACCAATGATTCTCACTATATTTCCTGCAACGACGTAGAAGCACACGATGCTTTGCTGTGCATTAACACCAACAAACTGATTGAAGAAGACAAGCGGATGCGCTACAGCGGTACTGAATATCTTAAGTCCGCAGAGGAGATGGCGCAACTGTTTCGAGACCATTTGGATGATGAAACAATCAAAGAGGCGATCGCAAATACCTTAGAAGTCGCAAATAAAGTATCGAGATACGAGCTCACAGGAGAAGCTCGGATTCCCACAATTCCAATTCCCCCAGAACATACAGCCGATACTTATGTAGAAGAAATATCCTGGCTGGGACTGTTAGAACGCCTCAAAGCCCGCACTAGAAATGAAATCCCCCCAGTCTACAAACAAAGACTAGAATACGAACTGAAAATGCTTCAGCAGATGGGATTTTCGGAATACTTTTTAGTAGTTTGGGACTACATAAAATATGCTAGAGACAACGATATTCCAGTAGGGCCAGGACGGGGTTCGGCTGCAGGTTCTCTAGTTGCCTACGTCCTCAAAATCACCAATATAGACCCCGTACACCACGGACTGCTATTCGAGCGATTTCTCAATCCAGAACGGAAATCTATGCCAGATATTGATAGCGATTTCTGCATAGAAAGGCGGGACGACATGATTAAATACGTTACTGAAAAATATGGTAGCGAGCGCGTAGCGCAAATTATTACTTTCAACAGAATGACCTCAAAAGCTGTTTTGAAGGATGTTGCCAGAGTGTTAGGTATTCCCTACAAAAAAGCAGACGAAATGGCAAAATTAATTCCCGTGTCCCGGGGGAAACCGGAAAAACTTAAAGTGATGATTTCCGATGACACACCTGCACAGGAATTTAAAGACAACTACGAAAATACAATTTGCATAAATGCAGAAACTGGTACAGAAGTCCCCGTTCGTCAGTGGATTGACATGGCAATTCGCATTGAAGGAACCAACAAAACCTATGGCGTTCACGCAGCAGGTGTGGTAATTTCTTCAGAGCCGTTGGATGAACTTGTACCGCTACAGACGAATAATGATGGCGCTGTGATTACCCAATATTTCATGGAAGATTTGGAATTTTTGGGGTTGCTAAAAATGGACTTTTTGGGATTAAAAAATTTAACAACGCTTCAGAAAACTGTTGATTATATTAAGCAAACCCAAAATCTAATTGTCGAGCCAGAAATGCTACCTTCTGATATAGAGCGAAGAGCTCAAGAGACTTTTGGCCGAATCAAAAAGTTACCCGATGATGTAGATAAAACTTATAGACTTTTAGAAAGAGGAGATTTAGAAGGTATTTTTCAGTTAGAATCCTCTGGAATGCTGGATGTAGTGAAAAAACTCAAACCTTCCTGTCTGGATGATATTTCTTCTATTTTGGCACTTTACCGACCTGGGCCGCTGGATGCAGGTTTGATTCCTCAGTTTATTGACTGCAAGCACGGTAAAACCGTTGAGTACGATCATCCGCTATTAGAACCAATTTTAAAAGAGACTTACGGAACGCTTTGTTTTCAAGAGCAAATTATGCGGATGGCTCAAGATTTGGCGGGCTATTCTTTGGGGCAAGCTGACTTGCTGCGGCGCGCAATGGGCAAGAAGAAAGCTGATGAAATGCAGAAGCAAAAAGAAACGTTTATCGATGGGGCAACTAAGAATGGAGTCAGTCAAAGAATTGCTGAAAAGTTGTTCGCGCAGATGCTACAATTTGCAGAGTATTGCTTGAGCTATGACACGCAGATATTGACGGTAGAATATGGGCCGATGGCTATTGGCAAAATCGTTGAGGAAAAAATTGAATGTACTGTTTATAGTGTTGATAGCAACGGTTATATTTATACACAGTCAATTGCACAGTGGCATCGCCGGGGGCAGCAGGAGGTCTTTGAGTATTGCCTGGAAGATGGCTCGATAATTCGCGCCACAAAAGATCACAAGTTTATGACTGCTGGCGGTCAAATGCTGCCCATTGACGAAATCTTTGAACAAGGATTAGACTTAAAACAAATCAACTCTAGCTCAGATATATAAAATGTATCTCGACTACAGGCAGCTAAAATCGGAACACAAGGAACAAATCATTTATGCTTTTAATCAGGGCATGGAGTGTCGAGACATTCCTAACTACCTTGGTGTGAGCGAAAGAGCAGTTTCAAGGGTTTTAAAAGAAGCGGACATTAATACTAAGCGGCGAAACCGCTATACTTTAAATGAGAGCTATTTTGATGTAATTGACTCTCAAGCTGAAGCTTATTTATTAGGATTGATAGCTGCTGATGGCTGCGTTACTCAAACTAATTATGTAGCTTGTGAATCTATTGACAAAGAACTTACAGAAATGCTCAGCATAGAGCTACAATACTCTGGTGAAATTAGAGTTATTCAGCCTCAAAATTATGCTCCTCACTACCGAATAAATTTTTCTTCTGAAAAGCTGGCAAGCTCTTTACAGGGCTACGGCATCATAACAGGAAGAACTTTTTCGGAAGTTACCTATTTCCCTAACTTAAAATATTTAGGGTCTTATGTGTTAGGCTATTTTGACGGTGACGGTTGTGCTTATGCAAACAAAGGTAGAAGTGGCGGTTTAGTCTGCATTGTTGGTTCCTTTGAATTTGCCTGCGGACTAGCAAGGCACTTAGGTATGGGTTCTGTACAAGAGCATCAATTAAAAAAAGTTTATTATTGGAGAATCTTTACTCGAAAAAATATACAATTATTCTATGATTTTGTGTATCAGTATCTCCGATTGGGGTTGCAACGAAAAAAGAATAAGATTGAGGATATTCTCAGGAGTTACAAACATGGTTAAAATTATTAGTCGAAAATCACTAGGAACTCAAGAAGTCTATGACATAGGCGTTGAACGAGAACATAACTTTATCCTAGAAAATAGTTTGGTGGCATCTAACTGTTTTAATAAATCCCATTCAATGGCCTATGCCTATATCACTTATCAAACTGCCTATTTAAAGGCGAATTATCCTCTAGAATACATGGCTGCACTGCTGACTGCTAACAGGGGCGATCAGGATAAAGTACAGAAATATATTGCCAATTGTCTCAAGCTGGGTATTGAGGTTGAGCCGCCAGATGTTAATAGTTCTGAACTTACTTTTACACCGCTGCCGAAACAGATGACTGGCTCTGCAAAAGATAAAATTTTGTTTGGGATTTCTGCTGTCAAAAATGTGGGAGAAGCGGCAATTGAAAATATTTTGGCGGCGCGGCAAGAAGGGGGTAAGTTTAAATCGCTGGCTGATTTGTGCGATCGCGTAAATCTCCATTCTGTCAACCGCCGCGCTTTAGAAGCATTAATTCAATGCGGTGCTTTTGATAAAATTGAACACAACCGCAATCAATTAGTACACGACCTCGAAGGGGTAATTAAATGGGCGCAAGAGCGCAAAAGAGACCGAGAAAGCGGCCAAGGTAATCTTTTTGACTTGTTAGGTGGGAATAGCTTTGGCAAGTCAGTCAATACCTATGAGTCTGCGCCTAAATCTAAATTAATAAAAGATTATGAAAAACAGGAGAAATTGCGTTTAGAAAAAGAACTGCTTGGCTTTTATGTATCAGAACATCCCCTAAAGTTTCTCATGCAAGTAAACCCAGACCCCGATGTGGTGACTCTCGAAGAGTTAGCAGATAAAAAGGGGAAAGTATCTGTTATTGTCATGCTCAGCGCTATCAAAATGGTAGTGACAAAAAAAGGCGATGCGATGGCAATTTTGCAATTAGAAGATTTGACAGCTCAAATAAAAGCTGTGGTGTTCCCCAAGGCTTACGAACAAGTGAAACCTTACATGGTAGAGAATGCTATCTTACTGATTAGTGGAAAAATCGAGAAAGATGGGGAGGAAATTCAGATAATTGTAGACACTGCAAAACCGGTGGAAACAGTACAGGTTGAAGAGGAAATTGAGAAGGCCCAACCGGAAGTAAATAACCATTGGCCGGCGGAACCAGTCAACGTTGTACGATCGACAAAACCTGTGGAAGTTTTAGAAATGGTCATTGTCAAGCTGACACCGCAACAAGTACAAGACGGGAAAAAACTCAATTCCCTCAAAGCTATTTTGCAAGAACTTTCCAATCGGGGAGAAGGTGCTAGCGTGTCGGTGGGGGGAATTGTTGTCGGTGAATATTCCTGTCAACCCCTTCGCATTAACCCTCAATTGTGGGTGCAAGATGGCGAGGGAACTGTTAGCCGTCTCAAGTCTGCTGGATTTGATGCTTGGGTTTTTCCTCTACACAATCGCGGGGATGCTGCGGTATTTCGAGAAATGCGATCGCAACTTAATGTACATTCTTGGGCCAGTCGTTTACTTGACACTAGCACCGATCGCCTTCACCAGTACGTCAATTATCTCGCCCAACTAAGGAATGAGAATTAAATAACTTCCACTCTTGAAAGTGGGATGGGCCTGAAAGCCCGTCCACTCATGACGGGCTTTCAGGCCCATCCCACAATAACAATTAAAATTGTAAGTTATTTAATTCGCCCAACTAAACAGACGCTAGTCAAATAAAAGTTTCGGATTAATCCCGACTACCCTCTCAAGTTTATTCTTGTGAGGATGCTTTGGCTTTAATCACCGCTTCTCTAAAGCCTAAAACTAATAAAATATTGGCAAGTGTCAAGAATAGTTCCGCAGAACCGTGCAGCCAATCGACATTTGCTAGTGACTCGTTGTAGGCAACTTTTGCGTAAATTGCGGCGGGAATCGTCACTGCTACAAAAACGAGAGTGCCGTAAAATCCCATCAAAGCTAAACGAGGTGTTTTTCCCGATCGAGTCAAAAACCAGAGAAATCCCAAGTAGGGAAATAGAGACAGAACAAATAAAGTTTCTTTGGAAATCATTAGTAATTGGTGAGCAACCCGATACTATGATACAGCAATTCTCAATCATTTGTGTAATTTTTGTAGGGGCAACACCCACGCCCGGTTGCCCCCATGAGGCAGAGATAGGCAAAGAAAGGCACTACCCCTACATCTTTGTACAACTCCTGCAATGATTGCCATAAATTAAAAGCTCAAAAATTAGTGTGAATAATTTTTAACTTTTGATGTTGAATGTTTAATATTTAATTCGACAGATGCACCCGTTTCTATCGAACCGCTATAGAATCACCCAATACCATAGCTCTTAACTCAAGCCGCAGCAAGTCGGCAGTATTCAAAACCCGTCACCCACGCGGAGACAAAACCCGTAAATTTTCCCCTAACACCGTTTTTAGCCTACTAACACATTTTTTACCGTGCCAGTCTGTTAATTGTCCATCACCCCAAAGCTACCCAGCAATTAGAAATAGAGACGGTTCCAAACTTTTCTGTCTGCTAGGCATCAAGCAAGCATCGTTCAAAACCTCTAAGTCCAAGCCGCCTTTTCTATCTGCTGCCAGAATTTCCTTGAGCTTAGCATCAAAATCAAAACACGGGCCGCAATCCCAAACTTTGAGTTCCCACCGTCCATTAAACACCGTAATTTCGAGTTGCACAGGAGTTTCTACTGGCAGATTTTTGTGAGCGTGGCGAACTGCATTAGTGAAACCTTCAGCCAACCCCAACTGAATCTTCCACCAAACTTCATTGGGCAGCGATATATCTTTCAACTGTTCAAACCACAACAAAACTTGAGTTAAAGCATTGACATCTGTGTTGACTTGCAGGCTAATATGTTGAATAAAATTTTCATGCAGCTCTGCTTCCTGCCCTGTTCCAGTCTGCCAATCCCAGGTGTTTAATAAATTCATTAACCTATCTAAAACGCTAGCTTTTTTTATATTTTGGGAGCGATTGCAACCTTCTACTTCGTAACTTTTGCTCAGCCGCAAACAGTTTCGATTGTCGAGAGTCCGGGTGTAACTGATCTCGTCTGCAATCTGCCACATGAGTTTGAGCCCCCTGCCACCTTCTGCAAGTTGATCTATGCTGTTGGACATCTATTTTCCTCGTCTGAAAGTATTAGCTGTACCCTATCTTCCCACCCGCCGAGACATTTGGTATATTTTTTTATACTTGCTTGCTCGGTATTATTTCGGGGATAATACAAAAATGCTATCTTTTTTAGAGAAGGCAGCGCATCAGCAATATGTCTTAAGAGTCTAAGCCAATTGGCTTATTTACCGATCGCCCTCGGCAGCAAAATCCCACTGCATTCATTACCAATACTTATCCGTTGTCGGAGTCGGTCATTTGCCTCCGCCGTCGCCAGCTCCAGAATCCCTGGCATTTAGCGCCTCCGGCCTCGCCGTTCGCTGCAAGGGAGCCTTGATGTGCGGGCTTTCATCCCAAAGGCGTAAGTAATATCCGTGAGCGCGATGGCTACGCCCCGGCTTACGCCTACGAACCTTACACCGTCGAGCCGCGTCCATCCACTAGACTAGGACTTACGCAAACAACTCTGTTTCTGCTTAGGAGCGGGAATTAAATAACTTACAATTTTAATTGTTATTGTGGGATGGGCGTCCCGCCCGTCCTTAAAAGACGGGCGGGAC
>NZ_JAUBRP010000031.1:0-29253 GCF_036701935.1 Microcoleus sp. M2_D5
GTCAAGAACTAGCCGTCTGGTCAACAGGCTTTTTCAAGCCCACACCAGACCCTTCGGGTTGGTGTGCGGTAGTTGACGGCCCGATGTCTAATCAACAGTGCTGCAATTCGCTCTCGCCCATAGGTGCAAAATTCCGGCTCATCCAGTTCAAAATTGCTTGATTTACTTGTTCCGGGCATTCATCCTGGGGACAGTGGCCCGCATTGTCTAATTCAACTAGCTCTAAATAATTGGGGTTGCATTCGACAAATTGGTGGGGTCGGGCGAACCGAGGGGGAATCATCCGGTCTTGTTTGCCCCAAATTAACAGCATCGGGATTCTTAAATTTCGCAGCACAGTCTTGACACTGGGGCCAAATTTTGAACTGCCTACAGCTTTAAATAAAGCGCAGAAGGCGCGGGCTGCTCCCCGATCGCCCGCAGGCCCTGCTAGAATTTCTACTAATTCGTCGGTGACAGCTTCGGGGTTGGAGTAGGCAAAGCCAACCCAGCGGCGGACAAAGGAAGGCTTGCGGGCAAAATAAAACAGAGGCCTGAGTACGATCGGAGAAACAAACAAACTTTCAACCGTTTCGATCGCCGGAAGCAGCCATCCGGGCACCGCCTCGGCTCGCACAGAGGGGTCTGGGAGGCCGATCATCACCGTGCCGGCCACCATGTCCGGGTGAGCAGCCGCGACGGCCAGACAAATGAGCGAGCCGATCGAGTTTCCTGCCAATATTACTGGCTCTCTGATAAAAGTTAGCCAAAAATCATAAACTTGATCGACCCACAAAGAGACAGAGTAGTCGATAGGAGCTTTTTGGGAAGCGCCAAACCCCAACAAATCCAAGGCGTAAACCGTTTGGTTTTCGGCGAGTTGGGCGAGATTTTGTCGCCAGTGACCGATCGAAGCTCCAAACCCGTGGAGTAAAATAATCGGCGTTCCCAATGCGTGCTGGGCCTTTGGTTCGGCCGCAGAATCTTGAGATTCGATCGCGCCTTGATTTCGTACCCTATCGGGCCGCAAATAAGTGTAGCGAGTTTGCCAGCCCCGCCACATCCAGTCTCGTTGAGTTCCCACCCGTTGGTGCCACAGCAGAGAATTTGTCAATTTTGCCTCAGATCGCAACATAAATTTACACTGGGTTATACCTATTCTACAAGGCAAATCAGGCGACTTGGGGGAGTTGTCCGACCGGGCGAGATGGGGTAAAAAAAGCCGTTGTACCTCATGCTTAACCTTTTACCCTGAATTTTTGACGGTTTTGTCATCGATCGGGCCTTCGGGCGGGCGATCGTGTGTGAAGTTAAAATAAAACTAGGCAGAAACTCAGCCAGACTGAGTAGAATAGCAAGTATTGTAAGAATTCATTTACGATCGTCCAAATATTCCCCAAAGCTTTAGCGGAGGGGACACAGGGCGCGGTAGTACGTCCGGTAAGGGTAACACCTTATAAAACAGTTCGATCGTCAATCGTGAAAAATTGACCGATCAAACCTGTAACTATCAAGAAGCTTCGCTATTAAACTACTGCTTGTAAAACCATTCATGCCTGTGATTGAAAGAAGACAAAATCGCAACCTACCCCAGATCAACGAAAATATTCGATACCCCAAAATCCGGGTAATCGATACTGACGGCGCGCAACTAGGCATATTGACGCCTGCAGAAGCGCTGCGCCTCGCAGAAGAAAAAGAACTCGATCTCGTACTTGTCAGCGACAAAGCTGACCCGCCCGTATGCCGGGTAATGGACTATGGGAAGTACAAATTCGAGCAGGAAAAGAAAGCGCGAGAAGCAAAGCGGAAGCAGCACACTGCCGATGTTAAAGAAGTGAAGATGCGCTACAAAATTGAAGAACACGACTACCAAGTGCGCCTCAAACTAGCAGACCGCTTTATCAAATCTGGGGACAAAGTAAAAGCCACGATCATGTTTAGAGGTCGGGAAATCCAACACAGCAACCTAGCAGAGGACTTGCTTAAGCGCATGGCCACAGATTTGCAGGAAATCGCAGAAGTGCAGCAAGCCCCCAAAAAAGAAGGACGCAGTATGATGATGCTGCTGTCGCCAAAGAAAGTATAAATAGATAGTCATTAGTGAGCAGTCATCAGTCATAAACTGGTGACTGATAGCTGATGACTTCGGAAGTTAGTCAGGAATAAGCTACCACACAGGGAAATCAACGCTGCATGGAAAATTTTCAAATCAGCGGTTCGGCGGGAGTAAGACAAGGAGTGCTACGATCGCTCAACCTGCGATCGGAAGAAGTAGAGCGAACCGTACTGATGTTCCTCGTCTACACTCTAACCTCCGTCGGGCTGATCTGGCTGGAACTCAGCACAGTAGGTCTTTTTCTAGATGAATTTGGTGCAGACAAAATGCCCTGGATTTACATAGCCAGCGCGTTTATCGGTTCTGGCTTGGGATTTGTCTACTCGTGGCTGCAAAAAATCCTGCCGCTGAGGCGCACCGTCGTAGTGGTTCTGGGTATGATGTCGGTACCGCTATTTTTGTTTCGATTCGGCATCGGCTACGAAAATATTAAGATAGCTGGCGTCAGCATCGCTTTTATTACTATTTTTTTGATGTGGCTGTGGGTAGAAGCTTGCTATGTCCTCAACGACCTCAATACTTCTATCACTTCCAACCAACTGTTTAATATTAGAGAAATCAAGCGCACCTATCCGCTAGTCAGTAGCGGCTATCTAGTAGCTGGAGTAGTCAGCGGATTTTCTCTGCCTGTTTTGCTGTACGTAGTCGGACTCAAAAACGTTACCCTCATATCGGGGTTGATGGTGGCCACAGGCTCGGTGTTGCTGTACTACCTCACGGAAAAATACAGCCAAGCATTCCCGGAAACGGCTCACTGGACGGATGACGATGAAGACGACGACCAAGAAGAATTTACCGCCCGCAAAGTTACAGGCCCGCTGCAAAAATACGCCGTACCTCTAGTCAGTTTCTTCATCCTCGCAGAAGTCGTCTACGTGCTGGTAGATTTCCAATTCTACAGCCAGTTAGAATACCAAAACCCGGGGGACGGAGCTAGCTGGATCGCTAGCTTCCTGGGCATTTATGAAGGGATACAAGGCCTGTTTCAAGTGGCGACTCAGTGGTTCGCTTCGAGCCGGTTGGTGGAAAGAATCGGTGTATTCGTGACGGCGATGATTTTGCCGGCGGGCATCGCGATACTGGGGGTGCTGACTATAGGAGCATCTCTGGGCCAGCTAGTATCTGTGTTTATCGGGCTGATATTGCTGAGATTTTTAGACGAACTGCTGCACTACACGCTGTTGGAAACCGTTAGCCCGGTTTTATTTCAACCGATTCCCGACAATATTCGATCGGGAATTCAAACTTTGGTCAACGGTGTGGGCGAACCTTTGTCCTGCGGAGCTACAGGAGTTGGCATCCTGATTATGCTGTGGGTGACAGGCAAGATACTCCCCCAGCAAGACGAAAATGTATTTCACGACCAGCAAAGCTTGATATTTATTGGCGCGATCGTCATATTGGCACTGTTGTGGGTGTTTGTCGTCTGGCTGATCCGCTCTCAATACGTGGGTTTGTTGGTCAAAAGTGCAGAGCGGGGGCGCTTGGGCGTCACAGACGTTGACCTCAAAGCTCTCAAGCGCGCAGTGGTGGAAACTCTACAAAAGCCGGGGGGCGAAGATGAAAAGCGCTCTTGCATAGAACTCCTGACGCAAATTGACCCCAAAAATGTCGGAGAAGTTCTGGCTCCCCTCCTAGATTCGCTGTCCCCTGGTTTGCAGCGCCAGAGCTTGGAAACGATGCTGCAACACCCGAACCCCGCCTATTTAGAATCTGTCCGCGCACTTTCGCAGCAATCCTTGCCGCCGGAGGTTCTGGCCTTGGCTTTGCGCTACATCTGGCTGACGGAAGCTGAACCGAATATTGAGAGCTTGCGGCCTTACTTGCAGCCGACGGTCGATCCGGTGGTGCGGGGTACGGCGGCTGCTTTAATTATGAGAAGGGGCGATCGCCTGCAAAAGGCAGAGGCTACTAATACGCTGCGGCAAATGCTGACGCACAAACAAGAGCGGGAACGTGTTATGGGGACGCGGGCTCTGGGAGAAGCTGATTATTTGCAAGGACTGCGGCTGCATATCCCCAATCTGTTGCAAGATGAATCTCTGCGAGTGCGCTGCGCTCTGTTAGACGTGATTTCGTCTACTCATTCGGAAGAATATTATCCTTCGCTGTTGCGCGGACTTGGTTACAAATCGACTAGGGAAGCGGCTTTGCAGGCTATAGTCAAACTTCACAACGATGCCATTCCTTTGCTCGTGTATTTGGCTGAGGATATCCACAAGTCGGATTTGGTCAGGTTGCAAGCTTGGACGGCTCTGGGTCAAATTGGGACAAATGAGGCGATCGACATTTTGGTGAGCAATTTGATGACCGCTTGGGGAACGACGAGGCGCAATATCCTCCGCATCCTGTTGAAAATGCCTTCGGAAGCGGGGATAGAAGGGGTTCTAGACCGCATCGGCCGTAGCGGCTTGGAAACTCTGATAGAACAGGAGTTAATGTTTATCGGTCAAATTTATGCAGGTCTGGTAGATTTGTCTGGGGTAACAAGCTACGGGAATTTCTCGGATCGGGAAGCCAACAGCACCGGGACACCTGGGAAGGATACGGCTCAATTGTTGCAGCGGGCTCTGGCGGGGTTGGAAGCTGATGCTAGGGAGCGGTGTTTTTTGCTGATGAAGTTTCTTTATCCGCTGGACACGGTACAAGCTGCTGCTTTCAACATCGCTTCCGGCCAACCTTCTTTGGTTGCTAGGGGATTGGAAATTCTCGATAATACTGTGGATATAGCTAGGAAGCGATCGCTGATCAATTTGTTAGACCAACACTCGGAAAGAGAAAAATTGAGCAACCTCTCGGAATTGATGGTTTACAAACCTCTAGCCCCTAGCGATCGTTTGCGCCGCTTGCTAGAATTGCGCCACTTCCTTTCGGATTGGGCCTTGGCGTGCTGCTTTCACTTGGCGAGGGAAGCGCGCTGGAGTCTTACGGCTCAACAAACTCTTGTCTGTCTGCAGCACCCGACGGGTTTTGTCCGCGAAGCAGTGTTAGCCTATTTGAAAATAGCCTCGCCGCGGGCTTTGGTCGAATTGTTGCCCAGGCTGCAAAATGACCCCGATAATTTGGTATCCGCTCAAGTTGAAGAGATGATGGCAGAGTTGGGTGCTGGGGGAAAAAGGTAACATTAGTCAGTTGTCAGTTGGCAGTTGTTATTGTCAGTCAACAGTTAACCGTTAACCGTCAACCGTTTTTATTCTCCTTTTCCTTCCCCTTTCTAAGTTTAAATTAATCACTGCATCTCATTATGTTAACCAGCGTCGAACGCCTATTGTTTGTGAGGGAGGTTCCGATTTTTAAGGAACTGCGGGATGATTTTCTCGTGCGTCTAGCATCGGTAATGGATGAACTTTCGTTTCCTTCCAAGCACAGGATTTTTACGGAAGGACAAGAAGGGCGGTCTCTCTATATTTTGGTATCGGGAACGGTGCGCGTGCATATAGGCGATCGGGATTTGGCACAGTTGAAAGCGGGGGCTTGTTTCGGGGAAATGTCGCTGTTTGATGCGGAACCTCGATCGGCTTCTATTTCTACTCTCGAACAATCCGAGTGTTTGATGCTGACTCAAATGCAGCTATACGATGCGATTGATGAAACGCCGGGAATTGCGGTGAATATTATTCGCTTGCTGTCGCGCCGGATTCGGGAGTTGAATCAAAAGTTGAATGCTAAAGAAGCCCTGATGCCTCCTACAGAGACTGTGAGAGTTCCTGAAATGCGATAAAATTGGGGAATTGAGAATTGTGTTTTTAGTCGATCGGTAATTCTGCACAATTTATCTTCTTTGACATACTCCCCGGCTTAAAAGCGCGGGGATTCTTAACACTTCATTGACCGATACTACCGAAGTAGTTTTACGAGCGTCTCCATGTTCATTTAGAGTCGTGGCAATGCCCTATCCCGACTTTATTTATATTTTTGGCGGCGTTCTCATCTCGGTCTTGGTTAGTACCGCAATTGAGGCAGAGTATAGAACGCACAGAGAGGTCTATTTTCCCCCACTTAAACCCGCAATCTGAGCAAACTTGGCTGGTAGGTTCCCAGCGACTAATTACTTTGAACTCTCTGCCATACTTCCCACATTTTCCCTCGCACAAAGCCCTAAACTCACCCCAACCTTGCTGACTAATTGCCTTTGATAGCTTCCTATTTTTTACCATTCCTGCTACATTCAAATCTTCTAAAATGACAAGTTGATTATCCTTAGCCAAGTTAGTTGATAGTTTGTGCAAAAAATCTTTTCTAGTGTCAGCAATTCGGTTGTGCAGTCTAGCTATTTGCAGTCTGGTTTTATTCCGCCGTTTAGAGTCGAGTTTTTGACGGGAAAGTTTACGCTGTAATCTGCGAATTTTGCGATCTAACACTTTGTAATCAGGGCTTACAGCTTTAGTCCCGTCACTCATTACAGCGAAGGTTTTAATGCCCAAATCAATGCCGACGCTGTGGTTCTTAGCTTCGACTTTTTCGGGATAATCCTCTACTACAAAGCTGATGAAATACCGCTCTGCACAATCCTTGATTATAGTTAAAGAGCTTGGATGGTCTGGCAATTCCCTAGACCAAATCAGCTTAACTCTGCCAATTTTTGCAAGGCAAACATAATTATCCCTCAACGAAAAGCCGTTTTTGGTTAGTTTTGCGGATTGGCTGTTTGTCTTTTTTTTGAACTTTGGATAGCCTATTTTTTTGCCTTGACGTTTTCCTTTACAAAAATCAAAAAAATTCTTAAAAGCTGTTTCCAAATCAGAGACAGATTGTTGCAGGCAAATCGCCGACACTTCTCCCAACCATGCTCTCTCCTCAGTCTTTTTTGCCTGAGTTATTACCATTTTTTGCAGGTCTGCACAGCTAGGTTTTATGGCAGATTTTTGGCAAATTCTTAGGGCATCATTCCAGACTACTCTAGTACAACCAAACAATTTAGCTAAGCTAATTTTTTGTTCCGTACTAGGATAAAATCTGTATTGATACCGCGCTTTCATGCCTCTCTCTTCTGTGTTATTCTTATTATACTATACCACAACATCTGAGAAAATTAGGACAATTTAGAAATTAGAAATTAAAACCGTCCTATAAGGACGGGGCTTTAAACCCCGTTCTTTGGTAAAGTGCCAATAGCGCACAATTTTTATGGCTAGTGTCCGCTATTGGCACCTTATACGATACTTACAAAAAAATGTAACTGTAGACAACCCCCAAACCCGAATATTCATCAGTCATAGCCAATCTAAAATCTAAAATCTAAGATATAAAATCTAAAATCTAAAATCTAAAATCTAAAATCGCATGACTATCGCCAATAAGGCCGGCCCTTCCAGAAAACTCCTACCGTAACTCCGATTAGTGCAGTTTCCGATAAACTTGCTAATAAAGGAGGTATAGGTAGGAATGACTTTAACACCAAACCCAAGAGCAGGCAGAAAACTAAAACCCACAAACTAATTCGGTTGAGCAAAAATTGTTGTTGCCAATACTCTAAAAAGTACACTGCTAAAGCTCCCATTCCCACTGCTGCGGCAAAAGGTATCAATATGCCGAGGGAGGAACCGTAGAGAAGCGTCACCCCGTTGCGGATTGGCCGCGATTGCGTGAAACCCCAGGCTAAAAATAGCTCCAGTCCAATCACGATTGAGTTGACGAGGGCGGAAATTTGCAGCATTTCTCGCCAAGGTAAAAGTTTTAAGCGCCGCAGAAAATTGTTCACGATCGGCAGATTAGGTAGGTTGCTTTGATTTTATAACAGTTTTGCCCAGGCGATCGACCTTTGATGACAATTTGTAAAGTAAAATAAAGATATAGAGCAGTCTCTTGACAAATTCACCCAGAGTACCTGCCTATTAGTTGTGGCAACCGTGAAAGGAAAAAAGTTATGGTGGAGAACACTGTCGATTGTGCTGTAGCTTGCGTCAATGGCTGCGTTCTGGGCGACAAGTGCCCGAAGCGGGAATACGCAGAAGCAACGTCCAACTTTATTGAAAATACTTCTCTGGATAAAATGCTAGAAATAGCAGAGGAAGCCCTGAGAAGGAAACGGATGGAGCCCCCCAAATGGGTAATTCCTGATTTTCCCGAATAGAATTAGCCTCCCCATTAAAAAGCGATCGCCCTTGTCAAACGGGCGATCGCTTTTTGTATTCCCAATGAAATAGCCGATCCGAATCAATATATTTCCTGGGATAGAAGCTAAAAACTGAAATAGCAATTAAAATACTACCTAGCTATAGCCAATGGCGATTAATAAAAACAATTAAGTTAAAGCCAAATTCGGACATTTTACATTTAATTGAGTTCAAAAACAAACAGGAGCAAGTATCGTGGCACAGCAAAAGAAAAGCAACCCAAAAACAACAACACAACGCGATAATTTGGGCGAATTGCCTCAAGAAATTACCGAATCTTACGGTACCGGCGTCATCGATCGACCGGGATTGAGCCAAGACGACATAACAACCCTGCAGGACAGCAGTTCGGAATACTCTTCCACTTCCCAAATCGGCGGCGAGGATGGCAATCCGGCTGCGGAACAAGAAAGTGCCACGGGCGAGCAATCTGTGGGCGGAACCGCGCCTACTCCAGACCTGGATGTGGTTGACGAACTCGGAGCCGCTGCGGGCCTAGAGATGGCCGATGGCGCTATTTTGCACACAACAGATATGCTTGAACGTCGAGATGAAAGTCGGTGGGAATTAGACCCGAGTTCTGCGGAAGATTATCAGGAACGACCGGATTTCTAGGTCTATTTGGTACAAAAAAATAGGTAATATAATAGGAGCGGGTTCACCAGTATCCATACTTCATATCCGAAGTATTTGTAAATCCGCCCCTCATCACTTTTGCTCTCGCAACACGTATCCCACTCCCCGAACAGTATGCAGCAGGCGTTTTGAGTTAGTTGCTTCTAACTTAATCCGTAACGCCCTAATATACACTTCAATAATGTTTGACTCGCCCATAAAATCGTAACCCCAAACTTTTTCTAAAATCCGATCGCGGGTAATGACTTGACGGGAATTTTGCAGCATAAATTCTAATAAATCAAACTCTTTGGCAGTCAGTTCAATTAGTTGACTTCCTCGATAAACTTCACGGGTTAAACCGTTCAAAATTAGGTCTTCAAATTGTAAGCGATCGGGGTCATTTGCTTGAGTTCGGCGCAGACGTGCTTTGACTCTCGCGAGGAGTTCTTCCATACTGAAAGGCTTAGTAACATAATCATCGGCTCCAGCATTTAATCCCGTCACGCGATCGGGTACTTCATCTTTTGCTGTTAACATAATTATTGGTACTTGAACACCAGTCGATCGCAACCTTAAACAGATATCTAATCCAGAGATGCCGGGAAGCATCCAATCTAAAATTAATAAATCCGGTTGAGCATCGCGAGCGATCGTTAATCCATCCAATCCATTGGGGGCGACAGTGACGTGATATCCTTCAAGACTAAGTTCAGATTCGATGAACTTTGCCAGTTTAGGGTCATCTTCAACAAGGAGAATGCGATCGCTCATAGCTGCG
The DNA here is from genome assembly GCF_036701935.1 of Microcoleus sp. M2_D5. Taxonomy (NCBI): domain Bacteria; kingdom Bacillati; phylum Cyanobacteriota; class Cyanophyceae; order Oscillatoriales; family Microcoleaceae; genus Microcoleus; species Microcoleus sp. M2_D5. Next base: position 9,611 of record NZ_JAUBRP010000031.1, read on the forward strand.
GATTCCAGACAGGTAAGGTGATAGTAAAAATACTACCTTCTCCCGGTTTAGATCGGAGCGTAATACGTCCTTCCATGCCTTCGACGAGGCTTTTGGCGATCGCCAATCCCAGCCCCGTACCGTCTCTAGAGCGCGTCATTGACTCATCCACCCGGTAAAACCGCTCAAAAATCCGGTTTTGATGGGGGAGAGAAATACCAATTCCGCGATCGGCCACATGAATCATCACCTGCTGTTCCCTCTTTTCTAATACTAACTCAACTGGTTGTTCGGGAGCAGAATACTTGATGGCATTATCGACTAAGTTAATTAATACTTGTTGTAAACGATCCTGATCCGCACAGGCTACAACATCCTCATCAGTTGACACGAAAATAATTTTTCGATTGCTAACTTTTTGACTCATCTGGGCCACCTCAGCCACCAGAGTATTCAATATCACCGGATTCAAACGAAAGTGCAAGTTGCCGCTATCAGCCCGTGCCAAATCGAGCAAATCTTCTAACATCCGAATCGTGCGTTCAGTTTCCCCAACGGCTGTTTCCAGTGCTTGTTGCTGATAGTCACTCAAGTTAGTGCTGCGCCGCAGCAAACTTTGCAAATAACCAACTACAACCGTCAGAGGAGTGCGTAATTCGTGGGAAACATTACCGACAAATTGGCGTTGCTGCTCCCAGGAACCAGATAAGCGAAACAACATCTCATTAAAGGTTTGCGCTAGTCCTAAAATCTCATCAGGAGCCTGATGCAGTTGGAGTTTTGCCGCCTGCAAATTATCAGCAGACAAAGTGCTAGCTACCTGACTCATATGTTCCAAAGGATGGAGAGCGTGACGAATGCGACTGGCGATCGCCAACATTAACACTAAGATTACCACAATACTGACAACAATTAGACTGCGAATCCCATCATTTAATTGACGCTGCTCATCAGTGATATCTTGAGAGAAATATACCGTACCCAGTAACTCATTTTTAATCCTCAGAGTTCGGCTGCATATCACTAAGTAGCGATCGCCTACCTGAACAAAAGTCGGCTCAGCAGGTACTTCCGTCAACGAGATCATCTTTGTAATCTTAGAAGATTGCAGATCCATATCAGGTGAATTCACCAAAAGCATCCCATCATTTCGCTTCACCCACACCATGATTCCTCCTGTGGAAGCTTTATGCACGCTTCGAGTTAAGCCAATTTCTAGTGAACCCATTTCACTATAAAGCTCAACCTGTTCGGGAAAGCGTATTCCAATATATTCCAGGGTTTTTTTGTGGGCACCGACTAGATTTTGCGACCTTTGCCAGCCGGCCCAAAATGCCACACTGCTCAGTGCTAAAATCGAGAGCACCAGCAATTCCAGCGTCAGGCGAAACTGAAGCGAAGAGGTGGAAATTCGCTTGCCCGTGAGATGGTTGATAGCGGCTCTAACTTGGCGAATTAGCTTCATTATGTCGTCAGGTAGTGAGGAAAGTCAAGCATTAAAATTAGTCTATTTTTAACTAAATAAAATTCTTATTGCCTCGAATAAAAGAAAGTTAGTGCGGCCGCGATTATCGCCCGCTATATTTGAGATTTGTGGATATTTTTTTCATCAGGCTGCTATCTTAAAAGTTTTTGGCAGTGCCTTGAATCTGGTTAAACTCAAATCGCCGATCGTAATCTGTTACACCATAAAGATTAAAACTAATGGTTGGTTTATCTCCCAGCGCTTCCACATGATGAATCGCATCTGGCATTAAGCACAAAACGTCACCAGGAGCAAGCAAAATATCGCCCACTGTTGTGATTTTATCGGGAAACTTGCGAGTTGGCGATCGCTGCCAAAAAGTATTTTTCTCCTCTCCATCAAGTAGGGCCACCAATCCCCAACTGGCATGATTGTGAATCGGAGAAACTGCACCCGGAGCCCAAGCGACCAACTGCACCGTCAGAGGAAAAAATGGTTCATCATAAAGTGTTTGTACTGCCCAGCCTGTCTCAGAGTCAGGCTCAAGGAGAGCAATTTGAAACCAGGAAGAACTATCTAACAACCTGCGGACAAGCGGACAAATTGCCTGGAGTCGTAAATAATCATCACTAATTTGCTCTAATACATCTTCCAAGTCAGTTAAAAAGCGGTAAAGCCGGTAGGGATGGGTCAAATCTTCAATTTGACTTGTAGCCTCAAAAATATTGCACTGTCCATCATCAGTCACTAACCAGTCTTTTCCTGTCATAATTTCTCAACTCGCGGTTAAATTACTGCACTACTAAAAGATAGTCAGGGTTAATCTTCACTCTATAAGACATTCGGGGTAACTAGATGATGCGTTCCTAATTTCCAGATGAATTTTTGCTGAAGAAAGTGGTGTATAAAGTATTCAGAGTTTTATCTCCCATCCATCTCTTCCTCATCTAGCACTCATTTTCTTGAGTGTTAATGTAAACAACCTCAAGTCTTGAGGACAAAAAAGCCAGAATAATTGCCAGAGAGCAAGAAGCCTCAAGCAAATATCTGGCATGGAATTATTAACAATTTATCTGGGAATCAGACACATGAAAGTAAAATACATTACCACGATCGCCATTGCCACCATTCTAGGTTTGGTAACAACTAATGTTAGCTACGGCAACTTCAAATCTTCAACAAACTCAAACTCTACAACCATTTCATACAAGGTTGCAGAATCCAATCCTTGTGCTGGTAAAGCCAATCCTTGTGCTGGTAAAGCCAATCCTTGTGCTGGTAAAGCCAATCCTTGCGCGGGTAAAGAAAATCCTTGTGCTGGTAAAGCCAATCCTTGTGCGGGTAAAGAAAATCCTTGTGCTGGTAAAGCCAATCCTTGTGCGGGTAAAGAAAATCCTTGTGCTGGTAAAGCCAATCCTTGTGCGGGTAAAGCCAATCCTTGTGCGGGTAAAGCCAATCCTTGTGCGGGTAAAGCCAATCCTTGTGCGGGTAAAAGCAGCAGAGCAACCCTTCATCCTCAATTCTACACGGAAAAAGGTGTTGCTCTTGATGGTCAGGATGTCGTAGCCTATTTCACCCAAAGCAAATTAGTTATGGGAGTTAGCCAATTTAAACATAATTGGGGTGGAACAACTTGGATGTTTGCTAGTGCAGCCAACCGTGATATGTTTGCTAAAAATCCTGAAAAGTATGCTCCTCAATACGGTGGATATTGCGCCCAAGGAACCAGTGAAGGGCATCTTGTTGTCACCCAGCCTGACGCCTGGAAAATCGTTAATGGGAAGCTTTATCTCAACTACGATAAAACAGTACAAGCACAGTGGATGGGCGATATTCCCGGTCACATTGCTTCAGGAAACAAAAATTGGCCGGCTATTCTGAATAACAAAGAACTGTTCCGCTAAGCTCAAATAGAACTTAGGGCGGGCGGGACGCCCAACCCCTACTCCCCACAAGAAAATGTCTGGTGGCACAGGCCGGACAGCCTGTGGCTGCTGAGGGCGGGCGGGACGCCCAACCCACAAGAAAATGTCTGGTGGCACAGGCCGGACAGCCTGTGGCTGCTGAGGGCGGGCGGGACGCCCAACCCCTACTCCGCACAACCAATTTGATGTCTGGTGGCACAGGCCGGACAGCCTGTGGCTGCTGAGGGCGGGCGGGACACCCCACAACCAATTTGATGTGTGGTGGCACAGGCCGGACAGCCTGTGGCGCCAATTCATAGAATTTGCTGAAACAAAATTATGACTTCATGGCTGAATTATTTGGGCTTTCATCGTCGAGATAGTATCCCCAGAAACCGGATACCGATCGCCACCATCGTCATGTTAGGTTCGGTTATGTTAGCGGGTGGACTCGTCGCTGCTTGGTTTTCCGGTAACGGCACTCTCTATCGTCTATTTGCCCAACTGCAAGCAATGCAAAATCATCCTCCCATGTGGTTGCAAGTGCCGATGGTAATGGGGGAGTATTTGCTAACACCTACGGTCGCTCTGCTGGCGATTTCTTGGGTGATTATGCGGGTTTCGCCCGTACCCCGAACCTGGTCGCGGGTTGTAGTTGTGGGAATTTTGTTGATGTTGGTGATGCGTTATCTGCTGTGGCGATCGCTCACAACCTTAAATGTATCCGATCCATTAGATGGAGTCTTTAGCATTGGGTTGTTTCTTCTAGAAATTTTCCTCTTGCTTACCAATATCCTTCAGTTATTTTTGATGTTGTGGGTAAAGGATCGCCGTCCAGAAGCCAATCGGTTAGCGATCGATGTAGTTGAGGGTCGATTCACGCCATCGGTTGACATTTTGATTCCCACTTATAATGAGCCTGCCTATATTCTCAAACGCACGGTAATTGGTTGTCAAGCCCTCGAATATGCCAATAAAAAAATATATCTGCTTGATGACACCAGGCGTGAAGAAATCCGGCAACTTGCAGAGGAATTAGGGTGTGAATACATCACTCGACCTAATAATTTCCATGCGAAAGCAGGAAATTTGAATCATGCCTTAGCTTATACTCAAGGAGAATTAATAGTTGTATTTGATGCCGACTTTATCCCTACCAAAAACTTTCTGATTCGCACCGTTGGTTTCTGCCAAGATCCCACAGTGGCCCTGGTTCAAACGCCTCAAAGTTATTACAATGCTGACCCGATCGCCCGTAACTTAGGCTTAGATAACGTTATCACCCCGGAAGAAGAGGTTTTTTATCGCCAAATTGAACCGCTCAAAGATGGTGCCGGCAGTGTAGTTTGTTCTGGAACCTCCTTTATTGTGAGACGCAGCGCCTTAGAACACGCCGGAGGATTTGTTACCGAATCGCTCAGTGAAGACTATTTCACAGGCATTAAACTCTCTGCTAAAGGCTATCGGTTAGTGTATCTCAACGAAAAACTCAGCGCTGGTTTGGCAGCAGAAAATATTTCTGCTTACGCCACTCAACGCTTGCGCTGGGCCCGGGGAACTTTACAAGCTTTTTTTATTGATTCCAATCCCCTGACTATCCCCGGACTAAACCCCCTTCAGCGACTCGCCCACTTAGAAGGACTCCTGAATTGGTTTAGCAGCATTCCGCGCATCGGCTTTCTATTGATGCCCTTAGCTTATTCCTTCTTGGGCGTGATTCCGATCCGAGCCAGTGTTCCAGAAATGTTGTACTTTTTTATGCCCTATTATTTAGTGCAGTTAGCGGTTTTCTCCTGGTTGAATCACCGATCGCGATCGGCATTACTGTCTGATATTTACTCGCTGGTACTAGCGTTCCCGCTGGTTCTGACCATCATTCAGGTGATGCTGTCTCCCTTCTCCAAAGGATTTAACGTCACAGCCAAAGGCACTGTGAGCGATCGCTTTTCCTTCAACTGGAAATTAGCGCTACCTTTGCTGCTATTATTTATTCCAAATGCGATCAGCCTCTGGCACGTTTTGGGAACCTGTTTGATTCAAGTTCAGATGGACGCATCAGAGCCTGAAATCATCCAGCATTTCAAAGGATTGGGGATTGGTTGGATTTGGAGCGCCTACAACCTTTTAATTATGAGCATTACGCTGTTAATATTGTTAGACGCTCCTAAATCAGATCGGTATGAATGGTTCGATTTGCGTCGATTGGTACGGCTGGCAGTTGATGGAAAAGTTATGTGGGGCGTTACTACTTTCATTTCTGAAGTGGGGATTCATGTAGAGATGACTCAAGCCGGATTCCCTTCACTTACTTCAGGAGAAACGGTTCCAGTGACGCTCAAAATTATGGAAGATAATTTGAGGCTACAAGGACAGATAACTAGCGTTGATTTTAGTAATGAATTTCCCTCAGTACACATCCGTTTTGACAAATTGGCTCTGCCCCAACATCGATGTCTCGTGGAGATGTTGTTTTGTCGTCCGGGTCAATGGAAACGTCCTTGCGCTCCTGGCGAGTTAAAGTCTCTATTCCTGCTATTTGGGATTTTATTGAAGCCTCGGGTTTTGTTTGACCGCGATCGGGCGATCGATTTCCTAAAAATCTCGAAAGTTTAGTTTTATCAACTTTAAAAACGAAAAGGTGCTGTATGGAATTTAAAGATTTTATGGCTTTGCTGCATCCTGTTTTAGCTGTAGCGATTGTTTTTCCTATGCTTGGTGTTGTTCTCAATATGGCGTGGCAAACTATGCAGCGTCGGAAGCAAATTGCGATCGACACCAAGAGCAAAATTCCACCTGTAGTCGGTCAAGAACACGTCAAAGCAGGTCGAATTCTGTCAGGTTCTGTGGTAGGAGTGACGTTGTTGGGTCTAGCCTACCCGATTTTTGAGCATATTTTGAGCAAGGATGTTTGGAGCAAAAACTCGTTTCAGGTCATTTTCATTGTGCTGATGTTTGTTGCAACTATCGCATCTTTGGTCATGCTATATCGAGCTACACCCGCTTTATGGCGCGGCATATTTGCGACGCTAACAGGTACTGGTTTGGTGATTCTTGGCACTCAAGATGGCGTTTATCGGCGAACCAATGAATGGTATTGGTCTCACTACTACATTGGCATCACCGCTGCGTTACTTATGGTTTTTTCCCTTGCCATCATTCAAGACATTTACAAAGACCGCTCAAATCGCTGGCGCACTATCCACGTGATCTTGAACTCGATCGCTGTCCTGCTCTTTCTGGGACAGGGAATGACCGGAACCAGGGATTTATTAGAAATTCCTCTGAACTGGCAGAAACCTTATATTTATAGCTGTGATTTCACTAATAAGACCTGCCCCAAACCGTGAGCGATCGCATTACTTTGATATTCAATTCTAAAATTAGTAGAAATTAGAAGGGCGTCCCGCCAACCCCACAAGCAATTTGATGTATTGTGGAACAGGCATCTTGCCTGTTCTTGAGAAGTGATGTATTGTGGAACAGGCATCTTGCCTGTTCTTAAGAAGTGATGTATTGTGGAACAGGCATCTTGCCTGTTCTTGAGAAGTGATGTATTGTGGAACAGGCATCTTGCCTGTTCTTAAGATGAGAATGGTGCAATATCTCAGTCACTACTAATCAGTAATACATCTTAATCATTGCGAGTCAAACCCTGAAGGCTAACTTGCAAAATCGACAAACCCAAAATTAGCAAAAACAAAACCAGCCCGATCGTACAAGCGTAGCCAATTTCCAAATCCTTAAAAGCCCGTTCGTAAAGATAATAAACAACTGTCTTAGAACTATTGCGAGGCCCGCCCTGAGTCATAATATAAACTTCTTCAAAAACCTTAGTAGCAGAAATCGCCGAAATTACCGCTACCAAAACTAGATAAGGCTTCATCAGCGGCACAGTAATATCCCAGTGCTTTCCCAAACCATCAGAACCATCAATAGCAGCCGCCTCGTAAAGTTCTGCCGGAATAGCTTGCAGCCCGGCCAAATAAATCACCATGTAATAACCCAATCCTTTCCAGATAGTAACTGCCATCACGCTAAAGATTGCTAACTTCGGATTAGCCAGCCAAGAAACAGGAGGTAAACCCAACAATTCCCCCAACTGATTCAGCAGTCCAGTCTCAGCAAACAGCCACTTCCAAGCAATCCCGGCGACAACCATTGAAATCACCGCCGGCGTGTAGTATGCGGCTCGAAACCAGTTCATCCCCTTAAGTTTTTGGTTGCACAAAATCGCCATTCCCAACGGTAGAACAACCAATACAGGCACAACGCAGGTGAGATACAGCAGCGTATTCGTTAAAGTTTGCCAGAATGTGCGATCGCCCCACAACCTGTAAAAATTCTTCAACCCCACCCACTGCGGCATTTGAGTTAAATCATATTCGTAGTTGGTAAAACTCAAATAAAAAGCTTGCACCGCCGGCCACAAAACAGTCAAACTCAAAATAAATAAAGCCGGAAGTAAAAACAAATAAGGCGTCAAATAGCGTCGGGAAAAAGTAACAGACATAGTAAGTAATTGGTAATTGGTAATTTTACTCGTTAACCGGCTCTGCCTGGTAACGCATATGCGGAGGCTCTGCCTCCAATTTTCCTACTAACAAGCGAGGCAGAGCCTCTGGACATTGATTCCCAGGCTCAGCCTGGAAGTTATAAAACTCGCATTTGTAGGGTACTATTCGGCGCACCAGCGCTGAGTCCTTGAAACGATTTCTTGTCCCCCCCTTACTAAGGGGGGTTAGGGGGGATCTAGACTTCGACTCTACAAATAATAATTATTTAACTCCTGAAAACAAAGCCTGCCAGTCTCCGGGAGAACTGGCATTTTCCCCCTCTTTCACCTCAAAAGTAACGTTGCAAGCTTGAGGTTGTTCCAAAGCCTCCACGCACAATTCTGCAATATCTTCCCGACTGACTTTGCCCCTAATATTGTCTCCTTGCTCAAATATTAAAGCTTTGCCTCCCGGTTCTTCAGTCAAAGCGCAAGGTCTGACAACAGTATAAGGTATGCCGCTCGATCGCACGCAATCTTCCCCTTTCAACTTCCAAGTCAAAATTCCCCCCAACATATCATTCATCCTGACAGCAGGCGGTTCTTCTTCCAAGTTAATGCCGGGGCGGCCAGGGCGGGTAACTCCTGCCGAACTCACCATCACAAATCGCGGCAAAGTCTGTCCCCCATCAGCTTTAATAGATTCTAACTCCAGTTGAAAAATACCAGGTGTAAATTTCGGGTTGAGCGCGCCGTCATATTCAAACTTGCTCAACATTAACTGAAAAGAAAAAATACTGCTGGCATCAAATTTAGAGCCATCTTTGACAGTTTTGGCGCGGAATACTGGAATCAACTCATCAAAGGGAACGGTGACAGTAATCCAGATATTGTAAACAGTATCAAACGAATAGCAATAGCCAATTCCATCCCATTTAGCTTCGCTGCGAACAATCAATTTGTAGCGCTTGCCGTCGCCCTTAACGCGCAGTTGGAGGCCGCTAAATCCTGCGAGATTGAGCGGAGGATCGAAGTTGCGGGTACGCACCGAAGCAAAGCCGCCAGAGTTGGCAGTAGAAACATTGCCTGTGAATATAGCTGTATTGTCTGTAAGTACGATCGAACTTTCGCTGGTGCCGCCCATCACGATGTCGTCGAGGGCACCCCAAGTTTCTTTTAAATCTTGGCTGGGTTTTGTGAAGTCAAAAATTGTTTTTTCGCCTGCTTGAATGAGCTGGCGGCGAACAGCTTGCACCAAATTATTGAGGCCTTTGTATTCGACTATTTCGGGAACATCCACAACTTCCGGCATATAAAATTTGATGCCTTGATAGTATTTCTCCCGCGTTGGAGTGTCTCCTTCTACTGGTTGAACTTTGGTGCCGGTGCAGCAGATAACTGCTTCTATGCCCTCGGTTACTAGCGGTGTTAGGGTTTCTGGGAGAGTGATATCTCCTTCGACTAATTCGACATTTTTGCCGAGAATTTCTGTTGCTCTTTTAGCATCTCTGACGAGGGCTCGCACTCTATATCCCCGCTGTTGCAGCCGCTTGACAACCCGCTTCCCGACGCCGCCGGTGGCACCGGCTACGAGTATCAGTTTGGGTTGGTCTTGTTTAGTTTTGCTGCTGCTTCCAAAGAGTTGTTGCAGCCAGCTAATGCTGCCAATGAAGGGAATGACGCCGAAATAAGCCAAGGTTTTGAGAAACCGGCCGGCATCCCATTGGGCGGTTTTTTTTTCAGTCATACTAGCTTCCTCTGAATTGGCTCAAATCTACTTAGCTGCTTTTGTATTTTAATCTAATTTTCGATTTTTGAATTTGGTCGATTTCCTAGCCTTTGGGATAGCTTCGCTAGGGCGAATTTTTTTTCACTTGACAATGGGTGTGGGGTGAGTTTGGCTCAAGGGAATCTCAATAATCAACTCGGTACCCTCTCCGGGGGCAGAAATGCAAGTCAATTTACCACCGTGTTGTTCTAGCACAATTTCGTGGCTAATCGCCAAACCTATCCCCGCACCTTTGCCCACCTGTTTTGTGGTAAAAAACGGCTCAAAAATTTTCTGGCGCACTTTTTCTTCCATGCCCCAACCGTTGTCCTCGATCCGAACTGCTACGGCTTTTTTTCCCGGACAAAGTTCAGTCACTATCCGAATTTGTCCGTACTTAACTGGATCTTCTTTGTCCCCGCCGTGCGACGATAAGTTATTGTTGACAAAGGCATCTTCGAGAGCATCAATGGCATTTGCCAGTACATTCATAAATACTTGGTTGATTTGAACTGGGTAACACTCAACCAAAGGCAGAGAACCATATTCTTTGAGGAGATGAATTGCGGGGCGATCGGGCTTCGGTTTTAGTCGGTTGCTCAAAATCAACAAAGCGCTGTCCAATCCGTCGTGAATGTCAACTGGTTTAATCTCTGCTTCGTCAATTCTAGAGAAGTTTCGCAGCGACTGAACTATCTCGCGGATGCGGTTAGCTCCTACTTTCATTGAACCCAGCAATTTCGGTAAGTCTTCAACTATGAACTCTAATTCTACTGCTTCTATTTGTGCTTCAATTTCTGGCGAAGGCGACGGATAGTGCTGGTTGTAAAGCTGCAATAAATTGATCATTTTTTGACTGTATTCATTAGCATAGCTAAGATTGCCGTAGATGAAGTTAATCGGGTTAGTGACTTCATAAGCTACTGCCGCCACCAACTGTCCCAAACTTGACATTCTTTCGCTTTGCACCAATTGAGTCTGCGCCCGCTTCAGCTCGGACATCGCTGTTTTTAAATTAGCAGTTTTTTCCCGTTCTCTGGCGACTGATGCTTCTAGTGCTGTATTTAATTTTTCGAGTTTATCGACTTGACACAGCACTATATTAATCATTGCTTTTTTCAGTTCCAATGCAGCTTCTATTTCGCATTGTTTCCAAGGCAACGATTTGTACCTCACATTTTCTTTCCACAGCTCGAAGGATTTCCGAGGAGACAGTCGAGGGTTGCCATCTTCATCGGTTTCCACTGGTTTGTTGGGGTTGCCCGCCCAATTTACGGTCTTAATTACTTCCGGGCGAAACCACAAAACGTATATTTTCTGATTCGGCGATATTGCTATAGCCAAACACCCGCTGGCTGTGTCTTTAAATTCCTCAGCTTCTGGATAGCATTTGGTGAGCGAGTCTGTATAAAAAATTTCTTTATTTAAATGCTCTTGCACCCAATTAGTTAAGTATTTGAGCGCTTCTCCTTGAGGTGTTTGTCCTACTTGATAGCAATTGTCTCCAAATACTATTGCGGCTCCTTGGGCGTTGACTGCTTCTAGCAAATTATGCTGACATTTAACTAACACTTCTGACAGGTTTTCGGACGTGGATATGTCTTCAAAAATCTTGGTTTGAATGGATTTTAAGTGTAGTTTGTAGTCGTAATCTTCGTTTCCTTCTTTTGATTGCAATTCTAAGGACATTACTTGCCCGATAAATTCGCAGGCGGCGCGCAATTCATAGTTGAGGTATTTTGGTGTATAGTTGTGGCAAGCAATCAATCCCCACAGTTTTTTGTCTTTGATTAACGAAATTGACATCGAAGCTGCAACCCCCATATTTTGCAGGTATTCTATGTGAATGGGAGAAACGCTTCTCAATACGCTGAAACTGAGGTCGGTGGGCTGGGTCGTGACAGCATTATTTCTTGAAACAAGGGGGACTGGTTGATAATTAATATCTGGGATTAACCTCAGCCAATTTAACGAATACAGTTGTCTGGCTTGTTTGGGAATATCTGAACTCGGGTAGTTTAATCCTAAGAAAGGACTAAGATTTTCTGCTTTGTCTTCAGCGATTACAGCGCCGTTGCCTTCGTGGTCAAATTGATAGACCATAACTCTATCAAAACCAGATATTTTTCTTACTTCGTCTACAGTTATTTGAGATAATTCCTTGAGATTTTTGGCGCTTTGAATTTTGCTGATAGTAGCTCTTACTGAATGATAAAAACTAAAAACAGAAAGATTTTCTGGGCTGGTAGCCAATTCCAACTCGACCATCAATACTTCTTCTACTCGGTGGAGGATGCAGTCAAATTCTAAATATTTACCTTTGTTTATGACAGAGAGTTTAATGGGATTAACGGTTTTTAAGTTTTCATTACACAAACAAAGCTTGAGTTTTTTTAGTTGAACTCGATTGAAGAATAAGCTCAAATTTCGACCGATCGCACTTTCCGGCTCTACTCCTAACAAATCTTGCGTATTTTCGCTGACTTGCAGTATTTCTAGTTCAGGTTCTCGTACAACAAGTAGCACTCCGTGTGGCTGAATGAACCCCGATATGTGAATCGGTTCTCTGTCGCAGTTTGTCAAGTCAACTTCTGCGAGTGGGGGAATTGTGATTTGTAGATCCATTTTCTTTGTCTTCCGCTGTAAAATGTTGAGAGGGTTCTAATGATTTGAGATTTGAGAGCAAAGTGGCTTTTCTATAAAAATCTCATATTGTTCGATCGCATAACGGATCGATTCCTGGACGGACACTGACAATCAATCATCCGAGAATCAGCGCATCAAAAAAGATTTAGTCGAAAATCAGCCTGCCGTATGTATTGCTGTTTTAACAGCCTCAGCCTTCTAGAAATTTTACCGACTTTGCTCTTCTATACTATCGCTTCCCGATGTTAATTATCATAGCAATTGTTGCCATTCTTCAAATATATTTAATAATTTTCCCAAAAGTTTAATATTTGTGGTAAAATTTTGCCTGCTGGAAAAGGGGGGGAGAAATGCGTCTCCAGAGCGGCCTACTTACTCAAATATTAAGTTAAGGTAAGGGTGACAATATCTGAAACTCAAGTCACGCTAAGCTCTTTAAGTATACCCAACAGGCCCGACAATTAGACTGATGCTCGACTTCAATACAGTTACTGAATTTTCTCATACCTACTGCATAGCTATCTGCGCCTTTTTAGTTCCGGCAAACTTGCTGACTACTTTGCAGACAGCGATTTTGACAGGACTAAACCGACCTCGAATGCAAATTTGGGCGTCTGTGGTGGTAGCCAGCCTTTGGGCTACAGCAATGATATTTCACGTTTTTACCTGGTTCGCGATCGGGGTAGTAATGCCTCCGACATACATCTTGCTAGTTATGGCAATCACTTGTCTGACAATCAATGTCTGGGCGATCGCTCATCCTGCAAGCATGATGCAATTAATTCGAGTTGCGGTATCAGTTGTTAGGGGATATTTCCGAAGGAAGAAGGATGTAGTTGTCTAAGAGAGACAGATATAGTTATCTAGCAACTCAAAAAAAAATGGCAGGGGTAATGTGAAAAAAATTAGGGAAAATATGGGTTTCAGAATAGTTTTTCTAGAGGCAAATCGTGCTTCCGAGGGCTGAGTTTTCAGCCGTTATTCCGGTTCGCGATCGCGACAATCTTCTGTTTCCGGGCCGCGGGGATGGATCGTGCAGTTGAGCAGGTAGCCGCCGTCGCTTCTGCCGTAATAGTAGCGGCATCCGATGCAAATTGCGGGAGGTTCGATCGCACTTTGGTAAACCGGATAATCTCCAGTCGCCAGCAGCGAAAAGTCGCGCTGCGTCTGAACATTCCCGATAATAGCGCCGGAGAGTTCGACAGCTTGGCGGATGTTTTCGATCCTGGTGTAAGGCTGCAGGTAAATGTCAATACAAAGGCGTATCCCCTGGCTATCCAGATCGTGGCGGGTAATAGTGCCTCCAAGCAAACCGACGCGCGAAGCAATAGCCGAGGAAAATTCGCTCAGGGAGGTGCAGTAACCGGAGAAAATGTGAATGTGTTCGTCCGTAGTAGCTCTCACCGTCAGGCGAGTGGGAATTCGCAATCTCAGGTAAGCGTCGAGTTCGTCAAAAACTGGTTCGGCGAGGGATAGCATTTGGTTTGCGTCTTCGTGGTTGAGCCCAAAACCCTTAGAAACCTTGGACACGAGGGCTACTAAAATATCAAAAACTTCGGTTAAGAGTGATTGTAGCCTGCTATCAATGGCGATCGGACATTCTCTCAGCAGCTTTAAATAATCCTCCAACCGATGAGCCATGCGCTGAATGCTGCTAAATCCGAGCATCGCTGCTCCCCCTTTAATCGAGTGCGAGGCTCGGATGAGCTGGTGTATTCTTTGGGGATATGGCAGGGTGTTTTGGATATCTTGCAAGCCTGGTTCGATAATTTGGATCTGTTCTGTGGCTTCTTCGATAAAGTAGCCGATGATCCGCTGTAGTTGTTCTGGCAGCATAATTTTATTCTCCTAAAGGCAACCGAGTATTATTAGTCATTAGTCAGACATTTGATAGTTTGGAACTGATATTTAACTGACGAGTTATTTTTGTTTTTAAGCCCTGATTTGTTTTATTCTGACTCACGGCAACTGTAGTGGCAATGTCGAAAACTGTTAACTCTTAAGTGTTGAGTGTTATTTTTTTTGCTCCGACGGTAGCGATTGCTACACCCAACAGCAGCACCCCAGCACCTGCGAGTACCGCCGGCGCCGGCACTTCCCCAAACAGCAAATAACCCAACCAACTCGCCCCAACCGGTTCAAACAAGATGGCAAGAGTTACCAGAGTTGGGGAAATCTGCATTACGGCCCAGTTCAAAATGGTGTGGCCGACTAACTGAGGCAAAGCGGCCGTTAACAAAATATAAAAATATACAATGTCGGGGTAATTAGTATAAGTAGTGCCGAAGGCGAAGGGGAGAGGCAGCAGGACGATCGCAGCAACAGTATAGGCGATCGCGATATAGCCACCAATTCCCAGTCCCCGGCGCTGAGCTTCCCGGCCCAGCAGCAAATACAAGCTGACAGCCCAGGAACCAGCCAGAGCCAGGAAATCGCCCAGCAGTTGGCTGCTGCCAGCATTAGCAGCGCCCGCACTTCCGAGGGCGATCGTTATTCCCCCAGTCAGGGCTATAGTAATGCCAGCGATCGACATTTTGCTGAGTTTTTCCCCGAACCAGAAACGCGACAACAGCGCTACCCAGACAGGATTAGTCGTGACGAGAGCAGTCGAGGCGGCGATCGAAGTATAAGAAAGTGAGGTTATCCAGAGGGCAAAATGCAGGGCGAGACACAAACCCGCAGTAGCAGCATAGCGCCGAGCTCCCGGTTGCAGGGTGTTCCACTGAATTTTTCGCCAAGCCGGAAGCAGAATTAAAGCAGATAAAGTCAGGCGAGAGGCCGCGAGCACCAGACTGAAACCCAAACCGCCCGCCCCTACTGAAAAGTTAGCCAGCCGAATTAAGATTGATGAAGTTGAGACGGCTAAAACGCCGATAATTAACACTAGGGCGATCGACCAATTAGGTGCTTGTTTCGGAAGATTCATTTTTTAGGGATTGGGCATTGGGCAAACAGGGCATTGGGCATTGAGAAAATTTACAAAGCTATTTTCGCACAAATTATGAATAATTTCTCTTCTCTTCTTCTCCTCTCCTCTTCTCTCTTCCTTCGTGTTCTTCGCGCCTTCGCGGTTCGTTAAAAAAAGCCCATGCGCGAAGCACAAAAAAATACTATACTCAATCATTATTAATGTATAGCTCCCCTAAAGTTACCTAGGCTCTGTTATAGTTTCAATATCGCAAAAAACAAATTACCCACTTACAATTTATAACTATCTATGGCTCCTACAGTTTTGATTACAGGCGCTTCTCAAGGAAGCGGCAAAGCAACAGCAATTTTATTTGCCACTAAAGGTTACGATGTAGTGATGGTAGCTCGCCAGCCAGAGAGATTGGCAGCAGCAGCGGCTCAAGTGCAGCGAGAAGGCACTTCCGCTGTAGCTATTCCGGGGGATGTCGGCGACATTCAACAAGTGCGGGCGATCGTCCAACAAGCCCTAGATGCCTGCGGCAACATCGATGTTTTAGTTAACAATGCCGGCATTTGTCTCGCGGGGGCGATCGAGCGCACTACCTCCGAAGACTGGCAGCAATTAATGAATACCAATTTTTGGGGCTGCGTTAACACAATTCAAGAAATTTTGCCACATTTTCTGGAACGAAAAACAGGGACAATAGTCAATGTTGGTTCCATTGGCGGCAAAATGCCTTTGCCTCAAATGACTGCTTATTGTGCCAGCAAATATGCAGTAACCGGTTTAACAGAAACTTTGCGATTGGAATTAGCCCCTCAAGGCATTCACGTTTGCGCCGTGCATCCGGGCCTGATTAACAGCGATTTTTTAGAAAGAGCTCAATTTCGCGATCGAGACGAACCCGCAGTCGAATTGCGCCGTCAGCAAATGAGCAAAATGCTGAAATCTGAGTGGGCAACTCAGCCAGAAGATATTGCTAAAGCTATTTGGGATGCTGTGAAAAATCAGCGTGCAGAAGTTACCGTCGGTCCTGCTTTTTTGGCATCGGAAGCTTATCGGTTGTTTCCCGGTTTGATGCAGTGGGCAATGGAAAAGGGCAAGTTATAATCCTAATTGGTAGTTGGTAATTGGTAAGGTGCGCCATAAGCACCAGACAAATTATTAGTAACGCCCATCAGTCCTAGGGGTATGTTCACCTGAACATATACAACTAAAGAAAGAGACTGTGAAAGCCGCCCGAACACTATAATCGCTAACAAACCAGGAAATACACCATGCAAATCAAAGCACTTGCAGTTACAAAAACAGGCGGATTGCTTGAAGAATACAAATTCGATGTCGAACCTCCAAAAGTACATGAATGTATTATCAAAGTTTTAGCCTGCGGCATTTGTCACTCAGACTTGCACATGATTGACAATGAGTGGGGTCAATCAAAATATCCCCTCGTTCCGGGACACGAAGTTATCGGAGAAGTGGTAGAAATAGGGCCGCAAGTGACTCATTTAAAAGTGGGCGATCGCGTTGGTGTCGGTTGGCAAAGATCGTCTTGTTTGCAGTGCCGCGACTGCTTGCGCGGTAACGAAAATCTCTGCGATGAAAACCAGGGATTAATTGTGACAGGCCCGGGCGGTTTTGCCGATTATTTGATGGTAGATTCCCGCTTTGCTTTTCCTATTCCCAAAGGCATCGATTCCAAAATAGCGGGGCCGCTGTTGTGCGGCGGAATTACGGTTTACGCCGGTTTGCGGAACGCGGGGATGAGTTCCGGGCAAGAAATTGGCATTCTCGGCATCGGCGGTTTGGGACACATGGCGGTGCAATTTGCCAAAAAATTAGGCAACCGAGTTACAGTTTTTACTACTTCCCAAGATAAGGCAGAATTTGCACATAAAATGGGGGCGGACGAAGCTATTGTAGTAGGAAAAGGCGAAGTTCCTCAAGCCCCCAGCAGCAAATTAGATATTTTGTTGAGCACTGTTCCGGCTGCTTTAGATTGGGTTCCGTACATTGATTTTCTCGATTCTAACGGTGCGCTTGCTTTTGTGGGAGTTCCCGACGAACCTTTGAGTATTCCGTTATTTTCGCTGCTGGTGAAGCAACGCCGAATTGTGAGTTCTCTCATCGGCGGTCGCGCTATGATTAATGAAATGCTGGCAATTGCAGAGAAGTTTGAGATTGAGCCGATTGTCGAAGTTTTTGCGATCGCACAAGCGAATGAAGCAATTCAGAAAGTCCGCGACAATCAAGTGCGCTATCGTGCAGTTTTGACGGTGAGTTAGATAATGGGTAATCGGTAAGGTGCGCCCTGTCGCACCCTACTAGAGATATATAAGCAACGAATTAAAGCAAAGAATTAGCATTAATAAAACGACCGTTTAAATCGGCTGGGGTCACATTCAAAACAGTACCCAACAACGCATTAGTAAAACCAAATCTAATATTAGTAGCTTCCACACGGCCGTTGCCATCGGGATCGAGACTTCGCTGGGAAATGCCACCCTTTGCTAACAAACTCGTTCCCCCCGTTATAGTTGCAGGATCGATCAGCAGCAGTCTCGGATCGTTCAAGCTATAGCTTACCTGTTCAAAGGAGATGTTGCTGCTAGTAAAGTCCACACTAATTCCAATCGAATCGCTCGACTTATCAAAATCCACAATTACCGCGTCAGGAACTTCAATTCCAACTACTCTGTTTCCCGCTTGATCCACTCTAAAAACAAATACATCATTCCCCCCACCACCTTGGTAAATATCCACATCTCTGTCGCCAATTAAAATATCATTACCGTCTCCGCCAACTAACAAATCAACACCTTGTCCTCCGCGCAACAAATCATTTCCCGCACCCCCATCAAGGAAATCGCTATTTCTATCTCCTGTCAAGAAATCGTCGCCACTTTCTCCCAAAACATCGTCATCATCTTTGCCGCCGTAAATAGAATCATTGCCGACACCGCCTAACAGACTGTCTTTACCATCGTTGCCGAAAATCCGTTCTGCATCTGACGATCCCCTGACAGTATCATTGCCGCCCACCATCCAAACTCCCCCAGGAAAACTAGCAAGTTGTCCTGGTGCAAGTGTAATATTTTCAGGAGAATTGTCTCCTACCAAACGAGAGATGCCTGAATTATCTGGGGTGAGTACCATAGTTGTAAACTTTGTGCGATGTGATTATGGATATTTTGCAATATTCTACAGTTTAGTAGGGTGCGCCAGAACACAGTTACTTCCTGACTCGCGATCGAGCAATGGCTGGCGCACCCTACTAGATAGCTCGATCGCTCCATCTTGACACAAGCCTGATGGAAATACCCTAGATTAAAATAAAAGTTAAAATTTGAGCCGATGCCAATTATCTTAGTTGAAGACTTGAGCAAAGTTTATCCAGTAGCGATTAAAGAACCGGGACTTAAAGGAACAGTGCGACACTTTTTTAGTCGCACTTACCGCAATATCAAAGCAGTTGAGGGCGTCTCTTTCAGTATTGAACCGGGGGAATTCGTGGGGTTTCTCGGCGCTAACGGTGCGGGCAAAACTACTACGCTGAAAATGCTGACGGGTTTGATTTATCCGTCTGCGGGTACGGTGAGTGTGTGCGATCGTACTCCTTTCCGTCGGGAAGCAGATTTTCTGCAAAAAATCACCTTAGTGATGGGGCAGAAACAGCAGTTAATTTGGGATTTACCAGTGCTTGACTCTCTGCGAATCAATGCCGCTGTCTACGGCATTCCCGATGTAGATTATCGACTGCGAGTCGGAGAATTGACAGAGATGCTATCACTAGAAGGCAAGTTAAATCAGCCGGTACGAAAGCTTTCTTTAGGCGAACGCATGAAAGCTGAATTGATGGCGGCGCTGCTGCACCAGCCGGAGGTATTATTTTTAGATGAACCGACTTTAGGTTTGGATATAAACGCACAGTTTAGCGTCAGGCAATTTCTGCGAGAATATAACGATCGCTATCAAGCAACGGTGCTGTTGACTAGCCATTACATGGCTGACATTACTGCTTTGTGCAAGCGCGTTTTGTTAATCCACGAAGGGCAATTAGTTTATGATGGCAGTTTGGACGGATTGCTCGACAGGTTTGCACCTTATCGGGAAGTTCAGGTAAAATTAGCTAAACCGCTGGCAAAAGATAGTGCTTTTGCTTACGGGGAGGTAGAATCTATTGAGGGAAATTCAGTGCGACTTTTGGTGAAAAGGGAAGAGCTGACGGTGAGTGTGGCGAAGATTTTGGCGGAGTTGGAAGTGGTAGATTTGACTGTTACTGACCCGCCAATTGAAGAGGTAATTGGTAGAGTTTTTCGCACGGGAAAAGTGTAAAGTTTTTTGGATAAGCTGATTCTCTCTAACAGGCAAGATACCTGTTCCACTAGAGTTATAAAGTAGAACAGGCAAGATGCCTGTTCCACTAGAGATTTAGTGTTTTTGTGGAACGGGCTTCTAGCCCGTTGCTAACCCCAAAA
>NZ_JAUBRP010000031.1:29353-49039 GCF_036701935.1 Microcoleus sp. M2_D5
CAGGCAAGATGCCTGTTCCACTAGAGATTTAGTGTTTTTGTGGAACGGGCTTCTAGCCCGTTGCTAACCCCAAAAAATTAACTCTAAAATTGATATGAACAGAATTGTGAGAATTGCTAAAACTTTGCTAGTTACCTACTACGCTTATATGCTCGAATACCGGGCGGAATTGTTTTTGTGGGCGCTGTCGGGAGCTTTGCCGTTTATCTTGATGGGCGTCTGGATGCAGGCGGCAGAAACTGGTGAATTTGGGCTGAAGTCGATCGACTTTGCCCGTTATTTTTTAGCGGCTTTCATCGTCAGGCAAACAAATGTAGTTTGGGTGATTTGGGATTTTGAAAAGCAAGTAGTGCAAGGCACGCTATCTAATAGATTGTTGCAGCCTCTCGATCCGGTATGGCATCACTTCGCATCTCACGTTTCCGAAAGGTTTGCGAGGCTGCCGTTTGTATGCGGATTAGTGGTGCTGTTTTTTGCACTTTACCCGCAGGCTTTTTGGCTGCCGAGTTTGGGCAGGTTTTTGCTGTTTTTGTTGGTTGTCGTCTTGGCTTTTTGCTTGCGGTTCTCGATACAGTATACCTTTGCGCTGTTTGCTTTTTGGCTGGAAAGGGCAAGTGCGATCGAGCAATTCTGGTTTTTAATTTACCTGTTTTTATCGGGACTTATCGCGCCGCTAGAAGTGTTTCCCGCACCCGTGCGCGAAGTAGTTTTGTGGACGCCGTTTCCTTATTTGATTCATTTTCCCGCTTCTATCTTGATAGGATTACCCGTAGATTTAAGCCGCGGTTTGTTGGTAATGTTGGGTTGGAGTGCGGTATTTTTTGTGTGGAATCGCTGGCTGTGGCGGCAGGGTTTGAAGCAGTATTCGGGCATGGGCGCTTAAATAATAATTAAGAATTAGAAAACTGTAAGGTGCGTCACAGTAAAAATATTAATCGTTTTGTCAAAAAGACTTACTTGACGCACCATACTTAACTCTGGAGTAAATCTCAAATCTCAAATCTCAAATCTCAAATCGACTGACGCACAGATCATGCAAAAATGCAATCGGGAGTATTCGACAATTGCATAAATATCCATTTTTTGTATCTATAAGTACAAAAATTTACAATAAAGTCTTATATTAATTAACCCAACGACTGATAAACGGGATAAAGTAGATTCTAATGACAGCCAAAAAAAACCTCATTGTAATCGGCAATGGCATGGTAGGTCACAAGTTCCTAGAGTTAATGGTCAGCTCGGATGCTGCCCAGCACTGGAATTTAATTACTTTTTGTGAAGAACCGCGCGTTGCTTACGATCGCGTAAACCTCAGCGGATTTTTCTCTGGCAAAACAGCGGGAGATTTATCTCTAGTTGCACCGGGATTTTATCACCAAAATGACATAAAAATTCACATCGGCGACAAAGCAGTCGGCATTAATCGGGAACAAAAAACAGTCTCTTCAGCCAACGGTTTAGAAGTTCCCTACGACAAAATTGTTCTGGCCACCGGTTCCTATCCATTTGTGCCATCAATTAAAGGCAAAGACGCTAAAGGAACTTTTGTTTACCGGACAATTGACGACCTGGAAGCGATGTCCGATTACGCTAAAAATTGCAAAACAGGTGTAGTAATTGGCGGCGGGTTGTTAGGTCTAGAGTGTGCTAACGCTCTGCAAAATATGGGTCTAAAAACTCACGTTGTTGAGTTTGCGCCGCGGCTGATGCCCGTGCAAGTTGACGAAATTGGCGGGGCAATTCTCCGCAGCAAAATAGAAGAGTTGGGGGTTTCGGTTCACACCAGCAAATCTACCACAGAAATTGTCAGCGAAGATGGCAAAGTTACTAAAATGCTGTTTGCTGACGGTTCGGAATTAGCAACAGATATGATTGTCTTTTCTGCTGGCATTCGCCCCCGCGACGAAATTGCCAGAAGTTGCGGTATAGAAGTAGGAGAACGCGGCGGCATTGTGATTAATGATAGCTGCCAAACCTCCGATCCTGACATTTATGCGATCGGAGAATGCGCGCTTTATCAAAATCGCATCTACGGCTTAGTTGCGCCTGGGTATACAATGGCAAGCGTAGCGGCAGATATTTTGAGCCGTGCAGCCGATGGCCGACAGGATGCCCCCGGTACAAGCACTTTTACAGGTGCGGATATGTCCACTAAACTCAAATTATTGGGAGTGGATGTCGCTAGTTTTGGAGAGCCTTTTCCCAAGTCGGGCGATGCTAAAGAAATTGTTGTCACTGACACATTCCAAGGCATTTACAAAAAATTAGTTTTAAATCAAGACGGCAGCCGAATTTTAGGCGGAATTCTCGTAGGAGATGCCTCGGCTTACGGCACTTTGCTGCAATTCATGCAAAATGAAATTGCTCTGCCGCCGCATCCTGAAGATTTGTTAATGCCACCGCGAGAAGGGGGATCACTGGCGGGTTTCGGAGTTGACAGTTTGCCGGATTCGGCTCAAATTTGTTCTTGCAATAATGTTACCAAAGGGCAGATTTGTGCAGCGATTCGCGATCGCAATTTAACCGATGTTGCCAGCGTCAAGAAATGCACTCAAGCTGGTACGGGCTGCGGCGGATGCGTGCCTTTGGTGACGGATATCTTCAAGTCGGAGATGAAAAAAGCTGGGTTTGCAGTCAAAAATAATCTCTGCGAACATTTTGAATATTCTCGTCAAGAATTGTACCATTTAGTGCGTTCTCAAGAGATTAAAACATTTGAGGAGTTGATTGAAAGACACGGCAAAGGTAAGGGTTGCGAAATTTGCAAGCCTGCTGTTGGTTCCATGCTGGCTTCTACTTGGAATGACCATATTTTAGAGAAGTCTCACGTCGGTTTGCAAGATACGAACGATTACTTTTTGGCAAACATTCAGCGCGACGGTACTTATTCGGTAGTGCCGCGAATACCGGGAGGAGAAATCACGCCGGATAAGTTGATTGTTTTGGGTGAAGTTGCCAGGGATTTTGGGCTTTATACTAAGATTACTGGCGGGCAACGGATTGATTTGTTTGGGGCTCGCGTGGATCAATTGCCGCATATTTGGCGTCGGTTGATTGATGCGGGATTTGAGTCGGGACACGCTTACGGTAAGGCTCTGCGTACTGTAAAATCTTGTGTTGGTAGCACTTGGTGCCGCTTTGGGGTGCAGGATTCTACGAGTTTGGCGATCGAAGTTGAATTGCGGTATCGCGGTTTGCGATCGCCCCACAAGCTCAAATCTGCTGTCTCTGGCTGCACTCGCGAATGCGCGGAAGCTCAAAGCAAGGATTTTGGGATAATTGCGACGGAAAACGGCTGGAATTTGTACGTGTGTGGCAATGGCGGTATTAAGCCGCAGCACGCGGTTTTGCTGGCTACGGATATCGATAAGGAAACTTTGATTAAGTATATCGATCGCTTCTTGGTTTTCTACATCCGCACGGCAGACAGATTGGAACGCACTGCTACTTGGTTGAACAAGCTTGAGGGCGGAATTGAATACTTAAAGCAGGTAATTGTTGAAGATTCTCTCGGCATTTGTGCTGAATTAGAAGCGCAGATGGAACATTTGGTAAATACTTATCAATGCGAGTGGAAAACGACGATTGAAGACCCGCAAAAGGTGCAGCGGTTCCAGCATTTTGTGAATTCCGATTTGCCCGATCCGAGTATTGTTCGCGTTGCGGAACGGGGACAAACGCGGCCGGCTAACGAACATGAAAAGGCTCTGGCTGGAGTTTCGGAATAACCCATATAATCGGGTTTCCAAGCAGAGCCTAGGAAACCCGGAGATCCCCCCTAGCCCCCCTTAATAAGGGGGGAACAAGAACACTAGATTGAAGTAAATTAATCTCGTTCCCAGGCTCTGCCTGAGAATGAAGTCCCGGAGGCTCTGCCTCCTTCGGCGAGGCGAGGCAGAGCCTCGAAACCTACCTTCCCAGCCGGAGACTGGGAACGAGATTGAAGTAAAATAACAGGAAAAGAAAATGGTTCAATCATTACAAGTTTCCGATACAGTAACAACTTGGGTAGATGTGTGTTCTCTCGATGCGATCGCCCCTTATACTGGAGTTTGCGCTTTAGTAAAAGGCGAACAAGTGGCGATTTTCCGAGTAGGAAAGGGGGATGAAGTTTATGCGCTTAGCAATTACGACCCGTTTAGCAAAGCTTTTGTGTTGTCGCGGGGAATTGTGGGCGATCGCAACGGCACTCTCAAAGTTGCTTCTCCCATTTACAAACAAAACTTTAGTCTGACTACCGGGCAATGTCTGGATGATGAAACGGTAAAGATTCGTACTTTTGCGGTTCGGGTTGCAGCCGATCGCGTCCAAGTAGCTGTTAGCTAGATTCAGCGCCTTAATTGTTCGATCGCCATCCGCCACCACCTAACATTTTTATGGGGGGTGGCGGATTTTGTATTGGGACGCGACCCCGTAGTTGTGGTATAAAATAAAGTTAATCGGCGACCTACTCCAGGAAAGCTCAAAAAACTCTAAACTAATACTGGGTATGGTTTCGGATTTTTAATGCAAACAAACTTGAGGGGCAGGCTATCGGTATGTTGTTAAAAAAACTTGTTTCCGAAAATAATCCCCAGACTGTAGCAGAGTTAATCCACGCACAACTCAAACTCGGTCAACTGACTTGGGGCGAACTCAACACACAAGTTTTCGGCCAGCACTGGCGGGACGAATCTTTGCACGAAGTCCTCAGAGAAATTGCAGGTAAGCTCGACAAAGAAACAGCGAGCCAAATTATAGAATATCTCACAGATCAAAACGGTCAACAAGAAAAATTTATTAATTTGTTTTTAGCAGCGCAATGCCTGTTAAAAGTAAAAAATGATATTAATAAAAAAACTGCCAAAAAACTGTTAAACGCTTTAAAAAAGTTATCGCAATACGGTACGGGTTTCCTGATTCTTTATCAAAGCGCTCAAGAATTGCAGGAAACTTATCAAATTCGCAATCGATCGATCGCCGCGATCGCCCAAACTTGGAAAAACGACCCGCAAACCCTGCCCTGGCTGAAAATACTCGCTCACTCCACCGACTGTGGCGAAGTCCGATCCACAGCAGTCGAAGCAATAGCCCGCGGTTGGCCAGATCAGCCAGAAATTTACCTGATGCTCAAAAACCTTGCCAAATCAGATCCAAGCTGGGCAGTGCGATCGACCTGTGTGCGAGAAATGGCTTGTGGTTGGCCAGCCGCGAGCGATACCTTGCCGCTGCTGAGTGCCCTGGCTCAGTTCGATCGAAGTCCCGCAGTCCGCACCGCAGCACTCGAACAGTTGACCTCTAATTGGCCCGATCGCACAGATACCTTGCTGCTGCTGAGAACCGTCGCCGAATCCGACGAAAATTTGGGAGTGCGAGTCTGTGCGTGGCAAGCAATAGCCAGAGGTTGGCGCAGCCTTTTAGGCACGGTTTCCCTGCTCAAAAACCTTGCCCAGACAGGAAGTTCTATCCTGCGAACCGTAGCGGTGCGGGAGTTGGCAGCGGGCTGGCCCGCCGCAGCCGACGTTTGCCTGCTGCTGAAAACTAAGGCCGAATCCGACAGCAGCAAAGAAGTGCGGACAGCAGCCTTAGAAGAATTGGCTTCGCACTGGCCCGGCGAACCAGACATTTACCCGCTGGTGAAAACCCTAGCCGAGTCCGACGCGAGTTCGAGCGTCCGGCGCTCAGCAGTGCAAGCAATTGCCTCTGGCTGGGCTGGGAACCCCGAAACTCTGACTTTTTTGAAAAATATAGCATTGGGCGATCGCGACGCCGACCTGCGAGAAATAGCCCTACAACAGATAGCCGCAGGTTGGCCCGACCACCCAGAAACCCTGCCCCTGCTGCAAAAAATAGCTGATTCCGAGGATTACTGGACTGTGCGGCAAGTAGTAGTGGAAGCAGTCGCCGCACTGCCGTCAGCAAGTCTGGAAGTCTTTGGCTGGTTGCAAAATCTCGCCGAGTCAGACAGACACCTGAACGTCCGAGAAACTGCGGTGGAAGAGATCGCAAAACGCTGGTCTCACCGGGGCGAGACGCTGCCTTTCCTCAAAAGCCTGGTCGAGTCAGAGCAAGATTCTCACCTGCTGAGCGTGCTGGTGCGGGCGATCGTGCGGGGGTGGCCAGACGACCCGGAAACCTTGCCTTGGCTGAAAATTCAGCTCGATTCTAGCGATGCGCTTGTCCGCCCAGCGGCGCTGCTTGAACTCGCTTACAACTGGCCGGACAACCCGGAAACTTGGATGCTGCTGGAGGCTAAAGCAGAGGGCGATGAGAGTCCGGCTGTCAGGCAAATGGCTTTGCAACAGTTAGCCCGGGGGCGGACAAATCAGTCTCAAACTTTCGAGTGGCTCAAAAGTAGAGCTCAAAAGGATGAAGATTCGCAGGTGCGGGCGATCGCCCTGGTAGAGTTAATGCGGGGATGGAAAGACGAGCCGGGAATGTTTGAGTTTTTGCGCGATCGAGCTTTGAGCGATGTTGAAAATCAAAACGGTTCTTTTCCTTACAATCCCAGATTTACAGCACTCGAAGCGATTATCGAACATTATCCCGAAAATCCGGGAGTTGTGCCGCTGTTGCGATCGCTTTCCGTTTCCGACGCAGAAGAGCAAGTGCGGGCCTTAGCGGGTCGCCGGCTACGCAGCCAAGATTGGTAAGTGGAAACAATCCTTTAGACACCTCGGAAAATTCATCATGCCTGCTCTTCTTTCTGGAGTTTGAGGAAGCTCGAACTTTAGGCGTTTAGTGCATAACTTGTTTTCATTGCACTCTTAACATTCTTTCAGTATATCATTTCGGCGCAGCCGGAAGAGATATTACAGCATATTCCATGTATATGCGGTACACACAATCTTGTCGCAAGCATCGGTGCGGATCCACCAGTCAATCTGCAAGTTTCATTAAACATGAGCAGATCCGCACCCTACATAACAGTGTACCAACAATTAAGGCGGATACTGTACTTCATGAACCACCGAATATGCTGTAACAGTTAACACTGGGACTAACTCAAACGAGTGACACTCAAATGAGTGACACTCGAAAAAGTGACTGTGCATCCACAAATTCCACCAGTTATACCTGAAATATCAAACACCCAAACTTAAATGTTGAAAGGAACCACATTATGTACACCGAAGAAAGAAGCTTGAACAATGAAACTATGGCTCTCGTCGCCGATAATACTGCTCAATCAACTCTTGCATTTGCTGAAACCACGGGAGTAAACAAACCCACTTTACAAAGGGGTTCAACAGGTCAAGCTGTCAAGGAACTACAACAGCTTCTATATCATTGGGGTTATTATTCCGGGCTGATTGACGGTATTTTCGGCGTCCAAGTTCAAAACGCGGTCAAAGGCTATCAACACCGCGTTTTTTTACAAGAAGATGGGATTGTCGGCCCTATCACTTGGCAAGCACTATACTCTGGTGCACCTGTGAATATGCCGATCGTCATGAAGGGCAGTTCTGGTAATGCTGTTAAAATTGTTCAAAATGTCTTGAAAATCAATGGATACTATTTCGGATTCATTGACGGATTATTCGGGCCGATGACAGATGTAGCAGTGCGACAATTGCAAATTAGCAAGGCTTTACCGCAAGATGGAATTGTCGGCTACAGAACTTGGCACGCCCTCAGCAAGTTACCGCACTAATGACGGGTTTGATTCATATCTATTCCGGTTGCACGAGCGAAATAATTGTTGACTTTTGACTGTTTAGTCGGGAGCAAAAAACTCAATATAGCAATCCTCGCATCATTTGTGAATTTCTTACTTCCTCCCCTTGATAAGGGGAGGATTGGGGTGGGGTAAAATTTTTATGACTCCTGCAAGAATTGCTATAGTTGAGTGTTAACTGTTGACTCTATTTTATTATTCCGATGCAACCGGAAACCATAGGATGACGTTGGTGATTGGTATTTTGATGCTGTATGAGTTTGTTTGCTCTATCTTGACAACTTAAGCAATATCTAAAGGAGTAAATGTGATGGGTACTAAATTCAAGAGAAGAATTCTCTCAATTGATGGTGGGGGTATCCGGGGTATTATTCCTGCGATCGTTCTCAACTACATTGAAGAGCGTACAGGAAAACGCATAGCAACAATGTTTGATTTTATTGCAGGCACTTCAACAGGAGGAATTTTAGCACTGGGTTTAACTAGAAAGAACTCAGATTCTAGCATCAATAGTGAACCAGAGTATACCGCTGCCGAACTTGTAAATTTCTATCGCAAATATGGACAAAAGATTTTTAATGAGTATATTATAGGGGATATTGATGATTTGTTACAACCCAAGCACAACCCAAAAGGTAGGCAACAAGTTTTAAAGGATCTTTTAGGTGAAGCTAAGGTGGAAGAGGCATTACGAGAAATTTTCATCCCCAGCTATGATATCGAACTCAGAACACCAATTTTTTTTACAAGCAATCGGGACGCAGAGGAAATCAAGAGTTTTGATAGCCGGAAAGTATGTACGGGATTTAAAATGTGGGAAGCAGCAATGGCAACTTCTGCTGCACCGACATTTTTTCCACCCTACCAACTCGAAACGGGACATCATACCGATGAGGGATATTACGCTTTGGTAGACGGGGGAATTTTTGCAAATAATCCTTCCTCACTTGCAATGATGGAGGCGATGATTTCTTACAAGAAAAAGACGGGGGAAGAACTACAACGCACTGAGACCCTTGTTGTTTCTTTGGGTACGGGCTCGCTAACTAAGAAATATAAGTATAAAGAAGCCAAAAATTGGGGTCAAATAAAATGGGCGATTCCCTTACTAAACGTTGTTCTAGATGGCCAAAGTGAATCGGTTGCGTATGAACTTGCTCAGCTAATGGTGACTAAAAAAGAGCAAGAAAATAACCGAAACTACTATCGTTTTCAACTTCAATTGAGTAGCGATAATGGTCACGATCAAATCGACAACGCAAGTCCCAGTAATATTGAGTACCTAGAGAGCAGAGGTGAAAAACTCATTGAACACAGTAAGAAAGATTTGGATGAGTTGTGTAAGCTTTTGAAGGAGGAAACTGAACTATATCCTAATTAACCGCACCGTTAAATCAATATCTGGTTCGAGGATTTTTAATGGGGGTAAGATTTTGTGTGTATTCATTCCTACAACAGGGCATCGCATACCGCACTGCTTCCCCCATTACCGAACACCGATCGCACTCCGAAGCTGTTTTCTCCCACATAAGCAACTGTTCCCGAAAAGCTTGGTATTGCTTGGCCTGCTGCACGAGGCTTGCAGTTTCCGACACCGACGAGCAAGTGCGGGTATTAGTCGCTCTCCGGCTTGAAGTGTTCACAATTAACTGTTAATAATCGATCAAAAGGGCGATCGCATACCGCACCGCTTCCCCCATCATCGAACAGCGAACGCGATCGGACGCCGTTTTCTCCCACCTGAGCAACTGTTCCCGAAAAACCGGGTCTTGCTTCGCCCGCTGCACGATCGCCTGACTGATGACTTTCTTTTGAATCTGCTCTGTCGGGATACCTTGCTGCTTCAAATAATCCAACAGCCGCTGCACGCTTTCAGAGAATTTATCCGGCGTCTGAGACATCAAAATAAACGAAATCTGGCGCACCATTCGCTGGTAGATTTCCTGTCTTCTGAGCAAAGCCTCCTTCTGACTCAGCTCCGCATTGTTACTAGGAACAGCCAAGTCGAGCAAACTCAAAATTTCAGCGCCCTTGGCTAAAACCTTTTCCAACATATCTGGATAAAGCTCCAAAATGCGATCGCCCAAAATCTTGCCGTTCACCAAACGGTTCGCGCTCAGCCGCAGTAAATGTTGTTCTCCAGCAGACTCAAAAAATTGAACGTTCAACTTGAGTTCGCGGCTTTCCAACTCCACCCGACGCAGCGTAAAAACCAAAGCCTCCCAATTAGGAGATTCAGCAAAACCCACCTTGACAATAGAACTGTCCTCTTGATGCTGCCGCCCCAATTCCCCCGACTCAAAATCGCGATCGACCGGAAAGCGATTGGCCGCAACTTTCGCAGTATAATCAAACTGAGTAAAAACATAGCTGCAGTCAACTCGCGACAGATCGACATCTTGAACTTGCCAATTTTGAATACAGCAACCCGTAAGCTGCGCCCCCTCCAAATTCGTCCGAATCAAACGGCACTCAATCAAACAAGCTTCTCTTAAATCAGCCTCACCCAACATCGCATCCATCAAATAAGCGCCGCTCAAATCAGCTTTCCGCAAATCAGCACTTCGCAAATTAGCTTCGCTCAAATCAGCTCGCAGTAAATACACTCCTTGCAGGTTTGCTCGCAGCAAAAGTGCCTTCTTAAAACTCGCTTTCAATAAATAAGAACCCGCCAGATTAGCTCGACTCAAATCAGCGTTATCCAGCACCGCCTCAGTCAAATCCGCCCCCGCCAGCACAGCTCGGTGCAAGTCAGCGCCCGTCAGATTTGCCGATCGCATTTGAGCGCCATTCAAGTCAGCTTCAATCAAATTTACACCGATTAAAATTGCCGATCGCAAATTCGCTTCCACCAAATGCGCTTCCCGCAAATTAGCACCCGTTAAATTAGCACCAACAAGACTGGCGCGGTTGAGATTCGCCTCCATCAATTCCGCCGCCATCAAATTCGCGCCGTCGAGTTTAGCCCCGGTCAAATTAATTTGGTCAGATTTAACTCCTTGAAGATTAGCACCGCCCAAATCCGCTTCAGGCAACGCGGCCCAATTGAGCTCTGCTGCTTCCAAACCAGCAAGGCGCAAATCCGCTTTAGCAAGATTTGCCCCGCTCAAATTCGCCCCGCTCAGATTCGCCCCAGCCAGCCCCGCACTGCGGAGATCCGCGCGGCGCAAACAAGCCCCTATCAACTTGGCATTGCTCAAAAAAGACCAGCTCAAATTAGCACCGGTCAAATTAGCACCAGTGAGGTCTATTTCTCGCAGGTTAACACCGCTTAAACTAGCGCCGCTGAGGTCAATGTGACCAAAGTTGCGCTCTCCCTGTTGATAGCGCTGTAAAAATTCTTGTGTTTGCATTCCGCAGATTGGGGGCTAGCAATTGAGCTGTTTTAGGACGCGCGGGTCAATCGATTTTAGATTTTAGATTTTAGATTTTAGATTAAAGCATTGACCCCACAGATAAATACGTTCGGCAAGTTTCATCGGATACAGGTTTTTTATTTCTGGATGGATCGATCGCGTGGCGGGTATCCTTGATGCGGGAATTGTCAATAACTTTAACTGTAAGGTACCCACGGAACACGAGCGGGCTAGGCACGGGGACACTACTCCTACTACTTACTGCAAGAACTCGTGTCCTCCGGGCGATCCGTGGGTACTTTACCTCTATAGATGGCAGTTCAAAGGATTTGGTGCGTAAGTTCTATTTCTACTACCAGTTTTACAGACTTTTGTAATTTCAAGTAGCCGAGTTCATATCTAATACGCTGGGAGCATCTTATATTTGGAAAAATACTTCTTCTGGCTCCTTCCTTCTTCCTGTTTCCTTCTGCCTCCTGCCTCCAAACTCCTGCCTCCAAACTCCTATTTTGGGCTTGGTTGCTTTCATTGAGATGCTCCCCATACACTGCCCAGCCGGAGACTGCTTTTACCGAAAGCGCTGCAATTCTTGCTGCAAGTGTTTTCCCCATTTAGTCGCTAGAGGAATTTCTGTAAAAGGAACCTGCACCGCAGCAGCATCTTTCAACAAAAATTCGAGGGCGATTGGACTTCCCGAACTCGGCGGCGACTCTAAATCAACGGGCTGAGAGTTGACTAACAACCGCAGGGACTGCACGTCTTTTAAAGAAAAAGTTTGCAAATTCACAGGCCCGCTGCGAGTAGGTTTTCCCCAAGTTAAACAGTCTTCTTTTTGACCTAGTACAGCATAAATATCGTACTTGGCTACTTCAAATTGTTCTGCCCAGACGCGATACGCTTCCAGCTTTTGATACTCGTTCCATCCTGCCCAAGCCAGCCCGATAAATATTGCCAGCAGCGGCAGCCACATTAAACCTCTTTCCATGCAATACCCTTGTTGAAAATAGTCCAGCTTCTGTTTATCATCTTCTCTAATGATACAATTAATTGAACTCCTAAAACTTGCTGTGCAATTTAAACTAGAAATTAGAGCAATTTTCGATCGAGCAACAGCCACCGCCGAAAACTAGCAAACGCCCGCGTGCGAGATCCCCACAAGTCGCAGCAAGGAAAACTGGCGCTGGCGGTGAAAATTGGGTTATTGTGGTGAACAAGCCTTCCCTAAACGGACGATCGGCAATGAAAAAGTTTTTCCTTCTGTGCTTATTTTTAATCGGGCTCGGCTGGGCGATTTCTAATTTCCCAGGACTTGCTACTCAAGGCACTTACGACTCGATTGTGCTGGATTTCCGCGAAGATTTGGGTGCTGCTGAGATTGCGAAAGAAGTAAATGCGATCGCCCAACAGTACCGAGTCGCACCGCAACTCAACAGCGAATTCTCAGCGGCAGACAATGTATATGTAGTTAAGGGCGATCGCACTTTGCTAAACGCCCTGAAAAAATCAAATTTGGCTAAAGATACCGAATACATTGAACCCAACTACGTCTACAGCGCTTTCGAGATTCCCAACGACCCCATGTATACAAAGCAGTGGAATCTCCGCAGCATCAATGTAGAATCTGCCTGGAACGAAACCAAAGGCAGCGGCACAACAGTAGCGATAATTGACACGGGTATTACTCCAGTAGCTGACTTAAAAGAAACCAAATTTGTACCGGGCTACGACTTTGTAAACGATCGCGCCGAGGCCTACGACGACAACGGCCACGGTACTCACGTCGCAGGTACTGTCGCCCAATCAACTAACAACAATTACGGCGTTGCGGGCATCGCCTACGAAGCAGCTTTAATGCCGCTAAAAGTGTTAGGCGGCAGCGGTGGCGGCACGGTTTCCGACATCGCTGAAGCAATTAAATTTGCTGCTGACAACGGCGCAGATGTCATCAACATGAGTCTCGGCGGCGGTGGCGAAAGTCAATTAATGGAAGAGGCGATCGACTACGCCCACTCTAAAGGCGTTGTCATCATCGCAGCCGCCGGGAACTCCGGCGACAGTTCCGCTTCCTATCCCGCCCGCTATCCCCACGTCATCGGCGTTTCCGCCCTCGGCCCCGACGACGAAAAAGCCTCTTACTCGAATTTCGGCGCAGGGGTTGACATTGCAGCCCCCGGCGGTTCTGAAATGGGCAAGATCCTGCAAAGTACGATCGACCCGGAAACCGGCGCCGAAGTCTTTGAAGGCTACCAAGGCACTAGCATGGCTTCTCCCCACGTTGCCGCCGTTGCAGCCCTTGTCAAAGCTTCCGGCATCGCAGAACCAGACGCAATTCGCAGCGTGCTCTTGCAGTCCTCGCGAAATGTCGCTGAAGATCCGTTAAACCATTTTGGTTCGGGACACCTCGACGCAGCCGCAGCAGTTCAGCTAGCCCAGCGCGGACAAATCAACTTCCGCGATTTCTTCCGCTGGCTGCGCGACAACGGCTATCTCAACCCCCGCTTTTGGATTGACGGCGGTGCAGTCGCCCTGTTGCCTAAAATTGCAATGGTGCTCGGTTCTTACCTGCTGGCTTTCTTTTTGCGGAATTATTTCCCCTTCGCCTGGACTTGGGGCTTTTCCGGCGGCTTGATTGCTGGCAGTTCTGGGTTCTTCGGGCTGCGAAATCTGTTTGTATTTGACTTGCCGCAGTGGCCGATGCGGGTGATGGGCAGTTCTATTCCCGAACTCGGCGGCGCAATTAATGGCAGCAGTATGCTGAATCCCTTTTTTGCTAGCGTTTTGATTCCTGGGATTTTGATTGCTTTGCTGTTGGGACATCAACAGTGGAAGTGGATCGCGATCGCAATTTCGATCGGTTTTGCCAGCAGTTTAGCGGTGAATGCTTTTGTGTCTCCCGCAGTCTGGGGATTGGGCACAGGTTTGGTATCACAAACATTCTTGATTGTCAATGCTTTTCTGTGTTTCGGACTGGCACGTTTAGCAATTAAAACAGAGGTGCGATCGGCATGAGTATTACTGTCAAAGGCAAAATTGAACGCAAAGGATTGGGCCCGGGCACTTGGGCTTTGGTTGGCGAAGATGGGGAAACTTACGAACTTAAGAATGCTCCTTCTGAGTTGAAAAAAGCTGATTTGAAAGTCAGTGTCAAAGGTGAAGTCCGCAAGGATGTGATGACTTTTGCTATGATCGGCCCGGTTCTTGAGGTGCAGTCTTTTGAGGTGTTGTAGGTCGATCGGCTAATCCAGCTTTCGAGCAAAAAAAACCCCGGCCAAAATTGGCTGGGGTTTATTAATCAGGGTGCATCTTTATTTAGTTTCCAGTGGCTAGCACGATGTTCGGGATTAATTTGATTTTTAACCGCAGATGTACGCAGATTAACGCGGATAATTCTTGATTTATTGAAATTTTGTGGTTTGGCTGCAATACGAAAAAAAAACCCGGCCAAAATTGGTCGGGAGTTAATTAATCAGGGTGCATCTACTAATTTAGTCTCCGGTTCGAGGTGCACCTGTTCCGGACGGTTTGGGAAAATTTGCGAAAATTCGTGGTTTGGGGTGCAATACGCAAAAAAAAACCCGACCAAAATTGGTCGGGAGTTAATTAATCAGGGTGCATCTACTAATTTAGTCTCCGGTTCGAGGTGTGCCTATTCCGGAGAGTTTGGGAAAATTTGGGAAAATTCGTGGTTTGGGGTGCGAGATCCAAAAAAAAACCCGGCCAAAATTGGTCGGGAGTTAATTAATCAGGGTGCATCTACCAATTAAGCTTCCTGAGAATTCCAGCGCCATCCGGACAACCTCAAACTTTTTTAGCATCACCGTCGATACCGCAAAAAAAACCCCAAACCAAAATTGGTCGGGAGTTATTTAATCAGGGTGCATCTACCAATTAAGCTTCCTGAGAATTCCAGCGCCATCCGGACAACCTCAAACTTTTTCAGCATC
This sequence comes from Microcoleus sp. M2_D5, assembly GCF_036701935.1. Classification (NCBI taxonomy): domain Bacteria; kingdom Bacillati; phylum Cyanobacteriota; class Cyanophyceae; order Oscillatoriales; family Microcoleaceae; genus Microcoleus; species Microcoleus sp. M2_D5. The sequence goes on from NZ_JAUBRP010000031.1 coordinate 44,314, forward strand.
ACCGTCGATACCGCAAAAAAAAACCCCAAACCAAAATTGGCGGGGAGTTAATTAATCAGGGTGCATCTACTAATCTAATCTCCCGTCTCACAGCACCTCTTTCAGGAGACTTTGCCAGAATTTTGGAGAATCTGTGGCGAGGGCGGGCGATATCCAAAAAAAAACCCGGCCAAAATTGGTCGGGAGTTAATTAATCAGGGTGCATCTACTAATCTAATCTTCCGCCTCACAGCACCTCTTTCAGGAGACTTTGCCAGAATTTTGGAGAATCTGTGGCGAGGGCGGGCGATATCCAAAAAAAAACCCGGCCAAAATTGGTCGGGAGTTAATTAATCAGGGTGCATCTACTAATCTAATCTTCCGCCTCACAGCACCTCTTTCAGGAGACTTTGGCAGAATTTTGGAGAATCTGTGGCGAGGGCGGGCGAGATCCAAAAAAAAACCCGGCCAAAATTGGTCGGGAGTTAATTAATCAGGGTGCATCTACCAATTAAGCTTTCTAAGAATTCCAACGCCATCCGGAAACTTACCACTAAAAACTCACAACTCTTTTCGGTGAACCAGAGTTGCACTAGCTTGGTCTGTCGGAACTAGCAAGATTTCGCTAATATTGACGTGGGGCGATCGCGTCGCGCAAAAATACACGACATCGGCTACATCGTCCGCAGTCAGCGGTGTCAATCCTTGATAGACATTTTTTGCTTTTTCTGCATCGCCGTGAAACCGGACATTGCTAAATTCTGTTTCCACCAAACCGGGCTCTATTTCTGTCACCCGCACTGCTGTTCCCAAAAGGTCTTGTTTGAGCCCTTCAGAAATAGCTCTCACTGCTGCTTTGGAAGCGCAATAAACATTGCCTTTGGGATAAGCTTGGCGGCCGGCTATTGAGCCGATATTCACTACGTGGCCGCGGCCGCGGCTTACCATTCCCGGTACGATCGAGCGAGTCATGTAAAGTAAACCTTTTACATTGGTATCAATCATTTCTTCCCAATCTTGAAAGCTGCCTTCGTGCAGTTTGTCTAAACCGCGGCTCAATCCCGCATTGTTAATGAGAATATCGATGTTTTTCCAGGCATCGGGAAGCGCAGCTATCGCCGATTCGACTTGCGGGCGAGATCGCACGTCCAATTCTAGTAAATAAATCTCGTTCGCCGATGCGATGGATTTTGTTTCTACAAGTTCGTTTGCCAGTCGATCGAGCTTTTCAAGACGGCGGGCTGCTAAAATTAGTTTGGCTCCACCTTTGGCGAATATTTTGGCACAGGCTGCTCCGATACCGCTACTCGCACCTGTAATGAAAACAATTTGGTTTTGGAGAGAAATCATACGATTTTAGATTTTAGATTTTAGATTTTAGATTTGGGAATTGGGAATGACTAATGAGATAAGGGTTTGGATATTTCATACTGTCAATTCAACATAATTATTGTAGTGACGACTTTAGGGATTCATTCCTTTCTCTTCAAGATTTTCTTGAACTCGCCACTACTAAAATTACCCAAATAATACCATCCCCTAAAAAATGCAACTGTAGACCAGCGCTCCAAACATTTAATTCATAAGTTATTCCCCATCTAAAATCTAAAATCTAAAATCTAAAATCTAAAATGGTATAACCCATAACACCTATTTTATTACTTGACAACCCGCAATCGTACACTAACTGTTGCAATTCCACCTTGTCGCATCAAAACTGCTGAAACCAACCGATTTTCTGGCGTAGCTGGAGCTTTACCTACTTTAAAAATTCCCCCGGCATTTAGCAACTCTAGCTCGACTTCTGAGGGATGGAAAAAGGTTTTTTCGGTAATGGGTTCCTCCAAAACAGTCCCTATTAAAATATCATCGCCGATCGGCTCTCGTACAATGGCATCAAAATAGTAATCTTCGCCTACCTTAACTTGCTCTGGCAAATTTACTTCTATTGTGGGAGGATTATTGCCAGAACTAAGCTGAGTTTGTTCTGCTAAAATCTCTTGACTAACTATTTTTTCGCCTTCAAAGCGCTGCTGGGAACGGATGGTAGCTTTGAGAGTTAATTCTCTGCCATCCTTTTTTTGAGTGCCGGCAATTGTAGTTATGGTTTCTGCAATAGTCGCGCTACCTTCGATTTTCCAAGATTTGATCTCGGTGCGGTAATTTAAACTCGGATATCGATCCCAGAGTTGGGTGAGGGCTTTTTCCATGATGCGGCTGTTTAAGCCATCAGAATGAGTGAAATTCGGGCTGTAAAATGCCATCACTGCTTTGACATCGCGCCGGTTGGCGGCGGCGTCAATTTCTGTTAGCACTTTTGTGAGTGCGGCAGGCGCATTTGCAGGGGTTTGGGCGATCGTTTGGGGAGTCGCCGCGATCGCACCGATCGCTTTTGCTGCACTCGGATGCAGCACGCCACCACTTACCACTGTTAAACATAACAACATTTGAGCGATCGACTGCCCGCAGTTAGAGCCAAAAACGATCGCCCGTTGGCGCAGCCCGCCCCTACGGGGGCTACGCCAACGAAGAGGAGCGGCTTTTTTGTCCCGACTGCTGGAAAAATACTGAGATACCCTTGGCACTAAATTCAAAAAATTACGCATTAGATGATAATTTGGTTATTTGTCAGGAGTAGTGGCGCGGGCAACTGTTCGCCTGCAACGAACACTGACAACGGAAGGACGGACACGGCACAATCTAATTTTAGATTGCTGATTGAAAATTGGCTGAAACTGCCGGAATAATAAGCATAATAATCTAAAACCTCCAATATAAAATCGATTGACCTGTGGAACTTGTACTTGTAAAAGAAACAAAAACCTTGACAAAAGCCCCCCTCCGGTTGTTGGTTGCAGCTAGCGGCACTGGTGGACATTTATTTCCCGCGATCGCCACCGCTAGTCAGTTGAACGACTGTCAGATCGAATGGCTAGGAGTCCCAGACCGCATGGAAACCGAGTTAGTTTCCTCCCTTTACCCCCTCCACACGATCGCCGTTGAAGGCTTTCAGCAGCGATTTGGACTCGGTACACTGCGAATTTTGGGCGGACTCGCCGGCTCGATCCTTCATGTGCGGAAGTTGCTCAAAGCGGGAAATTTTCAGGGAGTCTTTACTACCGGCGGTTACATCGCAGCACCGGCAATTCTAGCGGCTCGCTCTTTGGGTTTGCCGGTGATTCTCCACGAATCTAATGCCATTCCGGGGAAGGTGACGCGCTGGTTTAGTCCTTTGTGTACTGCTGTGGCGATCGGATTTGAAGCAGCAGCTCAGCATTTACCCCGCGCCAAAACGGTGGTTGCTGGTACGCCCGTGCGATCGCAATTTCTGACTCGCCAACCTCTAAATTTGCCAATTCCTGACAGTGTACCTGTAATTTTAGTCATGGGCGGCTCTCAAGGTGCTGTCGCCGTCAATAAGTTAGTGCGCGAGTGTGCTCCGGCTTGGTTTGATGCCGGTGCTTGGGTGGTTCACCTCACCGGAAATAATGACCCGGATGCTGAGAGTTTGAAACACGAGCAATATTTGTCTATGCCATTTTACGACAATGTGGCGAGTTTGTTGCAGCGAGCAAATTTAGCAATTAGTCGATCGGGCGCGAGTGCTCTAACAGAATTAGCAGTGACGGGCGTACCTTCTATTTTAATTCCTTTTCCTCACGCCGCTGACGACCACCAAAGATTTAATGCGGAAGTATTTGGTAAAGCCGGCGCCGCTGTGGTATTCCGTCAAAGCGAACTGACAGCAGAGGTATTGCAAAGCAAAGTGTTGTATTTGTTAAGAGATTCAGAGTATTTGGAAAAAATGTCTCAAGCTGCTTCTGAATTAGCGGTGACAGACAGTACAGAACGTTTGGCTAATTTGGTCAAAGAATTGGTGGTGCGGTGATAGTTTTTAGGAGTTTTAACCGCAGATATTAGCAGATAAACGCAGATGAACGCAGATGAAGACTGATGTTTTACACGATATGGAAGTGGATGAATTTAACTACCGATTCTAATCCTTCTTTTGTCTTCAGGTTAGTAAAAACAAAAGGTTTTTCCCCCCGCATTTTTTTCGCGTCCCGTTCCATCACGCCTAAATCTGCTCCCACTAAAGGCGCAAGGTCTGTTTTATTAATTACCAACATATCAGATTTAGTAATTCCTGGCCCGCCTTTGCGCGGAATTTTATCGCCCGCTGCGACATCGATTACGTAAATTGTTAAATCTACTAACTCTGGGCTAAACGTTGCCGCCAAGTTATCGCCGCCGCTTTCGACAAATACTAAATCTAAATCAGTGAATTTGTGTTCTAACTCTTCTATAGCTACTAAGTTAATGGAAGCATCTTCGCGGATGGCTGTGTGGGGACAGCCTCCTGTTTCTACGCCCAAAATTCGATCGCTCTCCAAAGCTTGACTCCGAACCAAAAACTGGGCATCTTCCTGAGTATAGATATCATTAGTAACAACCGCAATCTGGTATTGCTGCCGCAGCGCCTTGCACAAAGCATCCAGTAAAGCAGTTTTCCCCGAACCAACTGGCCCAGCAATTCCTACACGAAAAGCACCCATAGCGATTTTGGATTTTAGATTTTAGATTTTAGATTGTCTGATTTTTAACTGCGAAATAACCGAGTTGTAGTTGTAGGGTGCGTCAGACGGAGTTATGGAACGATTATCGAGGCTTTGGGGTTCTGACGCACCTTACTAATTAGATTTTGGATTGTCTGATTTTCAACTGCGAAACAACCGAGTGTACTGAG
>NZ_JAUBRP010000031.1:49139-60683 GCF_036701935.1 Microcoleus sp. M2_D5
TTTCGTGGGCCATGCTAGCCAGTCCTAATCCCCAACTGCAACTCCCAAGCTCATCATCTTCTAATTGTAAAACTTCTTGGGCCGTATAGCGATTTTAGATTTTCGATTTTAGATTTTCGATTGTCTAATTTTGGATTTGGGATTGAGGGATTTTGGATTGTCTGATTTTCAACTGCGAAACAACCGAGTGTACTGAGTTTCGTGGGCCATGCTAGCCAGTCCTAATCCCCAACTGCAACTCCCAAGCTCATCATCTTCTAATTGTAAAACTTCTCGCGCCGTGCAACTAATTTGCGATTGCAAATCTAACAGCAATTGTTGACCGGATGTTTGACCGAGGGGAATAAGTTTCACGCCCGCACTCGCTAAATTGGCAGCCCAACTGTACAAATATCCTAACACGGCGGCTTCCTCTTCAATCTGCCAGGTTGCCGCAGCAATTCCAAAGCCGATCGCAAAATTGCACTGATTGTCGCCAAATTCCACCAAATCTTTTACACTTGTTGTTAACCCAGAAGCAACGGGCGATTCCCTGCGGGATAGCTTCGCTTCACGCAAATCTAGCAGCAACCTCACCAAAGTCCGCCCCATTTGCCAACTTTGCAAGCGCAACTCTTCTGTTTCCTTAGCAGCAGTCGCCCAAGCATTCCAGTAATTCAAAGCCGTCAAATCCCCCATCTGTGCCGCCCTCAAAGCCCTTACCACTACAGAGGCTTCTACTCGAACTGCCCCGAATTGCAGCGAATTTTCTAACCAATTCCTCAAAGTTATCTCGCTGTCGATCGCGCCGGTTTCTACCAGACTTTCGATTCCCTCTGAATAACTATAAGCTCCCACAGGTGCAAAAGCTAGCTGCAACAAAGATAAAAGTTGATTGTTCACTGTTGACTGTTGACTGTTGACTGTTGACTTCTTCCTTCTTGAACGATCGAAACTAATTTGGTTGTGAACCCTCCGATTCCTCGGTGGGAGTAAATCTAAAATCTAAAATCTAAAATCTAAAATCTAATGGCTGTGCCCGTAAGCGCCCATTTCTGGCTGAAACGGCACAATTTCCTCTGTTACTTCCAAACCCATTTTTTCCAGCATTCCCTGCAACACAGAGTCGGGAGAAAGCCTTAAATAATTATCGGCAATTTCTAAAGCTACGTGGCGGTTTCCTAAATGATAAGCCGCCCGCATCAGCAGCAGCGGGCTTGATGCCCGCGCTGTCAGCACAGGTTCGGGTTTTGCACTTACCACTACCAAACAGCTACCGTCTTCCGACTGCAATAAATCTCGATCGCGCAGTACCGTACCTCTGGCCAAATTCAGGTGCAGCTTTTCCCCCGTTTCTGTCTCGAATCGGTGGCGGCTGCGAGTGCGATCGTCGGCTGTCATCGGTACGGTAAAGCTGACAACAGCATCGGGATTTGCTGGTAAATGTTTTGTGAATGTTAGCATTTTTTTATTCTATTCCTCAGAGCGATTCACTTGACATTGAGTTTTTGAGGAATATCTTTTTTATACCCGAAGAAATAAGGAAGACTGAAGTTATGTAGGGTGCGGATCTGCTCGTGTTTAATGGAACTTGCAGATTGACTGGTGGATCCGCACCGATGCTTGCGACAAGATTGTGTGTACCGCATATACATGAAATATGCTATATCTCATTCCGATTTACAGCCCGTTGCAAAATATTCATCTCTCTGACCGCTCCCGTTCTCGTCTGTTTACCAAATTTATGTTATTTTGTCAAGCACTCGATCGCAGGCGATCGCTTTTTTTTCAAAAAATTTTGCCTACCGTCTAGGAACTCGAACAATTTAAATCTCCAATATATTGTTGGCGAAGGTAGCGCTTAGGCATCCTGCCTGCCCTTAACAAGCTTTTATGGAGAAGTCTAATAGAACGGGAGAGGAAGAAAGACTCAAACCTTCAAGCTTATTGATTGCCCGCTTGTTGCAGTCGCAGCAGCTCGGCTTGAATTAGTTGTTTTACTGCCGGATTCGCTTGCTGGAGCAAAGTGAGCTGGTTGAAACGACTAACTGTCAAACCATTGGTTTCGATAACTTTTTTAGCTTGTTGGCAGTAATTCACCGCGATGCCGCGAACACTTCCAGACAACCTATTAATTTGCTGAGTTTCGTTGCACACTACTCTGGGAACCGAGCCGCCAGCCATTCCTTTAATTTCGTTATAAGCTTCCACCCGTCTGGGTTCTATTGCCAACACAGCACGAGCGTAGCTGGTAATTTCTTGGCTGCTAATTTCTTGAGCTTGGGCTGCAGATCCGAAAACGAGATTTGGGGATTGTCCGTACAAACCGGGCGCCCATCCGCTAGCTAAAGCTGCTGCAGAAATGATGCCAAGCAACAGCGATTGTCGCAGCATCCGGTTAATGCCAAATTTAGAGGTGTTTAGTGAGGTATTCATGGTCGTCGGTGATTAATGGTCTGTAGATAAAAATGACACAGCGCTTGGAGGCTCAATCTTTTTGAATAATGTGGTGGCTAAAAAGTTCCTGCCTAGGAGTGACTATTTTGAATTCCAGCAGGATGGTTGGGGAGTTGCTAGGACGATCGACTTTTTAGCAAATTCGATAATTTCATTCTAACATCTGTGGGAAGTTGACAAAATTCAAACTTTAGATAGTAATTTTAATTAAAGAGCGTTACCGAATTGCCTCTTTGAATAATTTTCAAAGCGCAAATATTAAATAATTCTAAAAGTTATTGACAAATTACTCGCCTTAATTATTCTCATCAAGGTACGCGCTAGCAAAGCTATCTTCCCGCAAGGGTTCCCGTTCCCCGTAGGGTTCCCGTAGGGTAGGGAGGCGTCTGGAAGGCTAGGTCAATCGATTTGAGATTTGAGATTTGAGATTTGAGATTAAAGAATTGAAGCATTGACCCCAGGGATAAATTCGGGGGATCCTTTATCGGATACAGGTACAGGTTTTTTATTTCTGGACGGATTCATCACGTGGCGGGTATCCTGGATGCGAGGGGGTCAAATTTAGCCGTAATCGCACTCCTCAATTGCGGCGATGATTTATTTAATGTTAAGCGGTGGTGCATTTGTCGGTCGAGAAAATCCCCCACTGCTTTGGCTGCTGACTACGCCCAAGCCGGAACAAAAATCATGTTTTACTACCCGAAGATAGAGACAGCAACAGGGTACTAGACATTAAAATCTTGTTATCAAAATGCGCGCTATCTGTTTTTGGCAGTCAACGCGCAGGCGTGGGATTCCAGTTCTCGCTTCCTCCAGTTTGGGGTTGTGAAAACTTGTCTGGGAGTTACCCAGAAACCAGGTTTTTCTACGAAATAAAATCGTTACAGCCACCACCGAGAGCAGACAAACCCGGAAAGCTGGAATTTTTGGGGCTCAGTTTGCTTGTCATCCCGATCGCAGATAGCGAATTTTGGCAAGCGTTATCGCAGCAATTTAACAATTATTAATTACCCCTTGCCCATGAAAAGTCAAAAAGAAATTTGGCGAGTTATTCTCGCAGTAGCTATCAGTATTGTAGGCGTGCTGCACTTTGCAGTACCCGCACCTTTTATCAGAATTGTGCCGCCCCAGCTTCCTTACCCGGAAGCCTTGGTTTATATCAGCGGTTTTTTCGAGATTTTGGGCGGAATTGGGCTGTTAGTTCCTCCTGTGAGCTCTGCGGCGGCGTGGGGGTTAATTGCCTTGTTTATTGCCGTGTTTCCAGCTAATATCAATCAAGCCGTCAACAACATTCCGATAGAAGGGATTCCCCACAACCAATTACTGTATTGGTTCAGGCTGCCTTTTCAAGCTGTCTTAATTGCTTGGGCCTGGGTTTATACCAAACCAGACGAAGGTAAACACCGGGATTCTATAGTTCCAGATAGAACAGAAAACGCCCAATGAAGCAGTTCGACTACAATGCGGATTTTAAGAACATCGACTTTCGACAGCACCCGGAACTTTATCGCGTAGGGAAAGGAGAACAGGGAGTGCTGTTGGTGGAACCCTACAAAGGAGAAATTCTGCCTTTCTGGAGATTTAAGACTCCTGAAATTGCCAGGGAGTCCAGCAGCAAAATTTACTCCTTGTTTTTAGAGTATCTCGATGCCGATGATTTTGTCGGAGCAGACATGGCCCGCAAGTTCTTGCAGATGGGGTACACTCGCTCCCGTCGCTACGCCAACCACAAAAGCGGCCGAAAATACCAGCAAAACCCTCAAAAGCTGAAGTCTGTTGCTGAGCAAACCGCCGCTCGAAAAGATATTTTGCCACTCGAAACAGATCCGGTGAAAGCCGAATCCGCCGCCATTTTTAAAGAGAAATGGATGCTGGCTAAAATCAATGAGAAATATCTCCAGCTTTTAGCCAGACACCGACAGATGTACGAATCTTAGTTAGTCAACGCTGAGGATTGACATAGATTTACCAAAATCTCAGGACTTAGACTTTAGCCCCGTCGGCAGCAGTGTAGTTGTGCTTGCCTATCGGGGCCGGATCTATTTGCTTGACCCTACTATTTACTCGTCATCTTCTTCCGTCTGCCACTGCCGCCAAATTTCAAAGGCATTAAAGCCCCTGTATTGCAGGTAATTCAAGACTTTGCCCTTGGTTTTCGGATCTGCTTTACCCCAAGTATCGATCTTGTATTTCCGCATGACTTTGGCTTTTAATTCGGCCAGTTTTTCTGCTTCGGAGTCCTGATTTTCGGCAATTTCTTCTTCCCAGACTTGCTCGAACAAATCGTTGGTAATTCCTTTTTGCAGGCACTTGCGCTTGATGGCAGACTTTCCGTATTTGCCTGCTGCAGAGGCGATCGAGTTTGCCACCAAGCGAGTGTCGGACTGATAGCCGCGGTCTTGAATTTGCGCGATCGCCTCCAATATTTCCTCATTGCCAAAACCTTTCTCTTGCCCCTTTTTGCGAAGTTCAGAGGCACTGTAGTCTTTGCGGGACAAGAGAAAATAGAAATAGTCAAGACAGCTCATCAGTTAAATCGAAGGGTGGCGCGCAAATACTCGTGTAGCGAATGCCAAATCCAGTAGCCTTGCTATCGGCTGACTGCATCGCCATCGGCTTATTCTTCTGTATCCTCCTCTTCATCATCCAATTCCACATCCGGTCTGTCCACATCGATCTGAATCAAGCGAATGTGCTTGTATCCGAGCTTAATTTCAAACTCGTCTCCCGGCTTTAATCCCATTTCTTGGGTATAATTTGCCCCGATCACGATCGAACCATTCTTGTGAACGCTAGCTCGATAACTCGCTTCTCGCCCGCGTCCGTCTGCTTTCGACTTCTCTAGCTCAATGCCCTTAGCAGCTAGCACTGCATCGTAAAACTCAGCCAGATTAATCCGGGTTTCTCCACTTTTGCTGACCGTGAAGTAGCCGCAAAGCTTTGCAAGTTCTCTGCGCGGCAAATCGCTGCCTTTGATTTTTTGAAGCAGACCTTTTCCTGTTAAGGGTGCTGTAGCTGTTTCTGCCATTGACCGTACCTCGCTTATTGGACTTTACTTATATCAATTACAACACATTAGATTAACTTTGTTTCACTGTCAATACTAATAATTCTGAATATTAAGATTCTGGATAAATTTCTGCTGCCTCTAGACGGGGGGTGCAAGTAAGGATGCTCGAAGGGCGATCAATTTGCTCCTCGCGGCCCAAATCCTTGTGTAAGCCTTGGAGCGATCGCGCGGGGAATTATTGCCGCAAATTAAATGCTTTACTTTTTTACAGTAAAGTCTGTTCCCTGCATTCACCCATCCCCGATTGTATCTGCGGTCAAGGTCAAAATAAGACAGCCATGAATGGAAATACCTAGAACGCGGCCACTCCAAATCTGCCGAAAGCATTTACCGGCGCAGGGTTAACTTTTACCTCAACAAGACGAGGCAGCACTTGTTCTCGATGCCGCTGCCAGCTACTTGTAAATTCTATTTTTCGGGCTGGAAATCCCCTCAAAACCCCAAATACCAACGAGCGATCTTCTATTAAGGTGTTGGGCATATAATTTGCACAGAACGCAGTCTGGGGAAAGCAATCCGGTAAAAATTGAAGGAAATTTCACCTCTTCGTTGAACTGCTTTAAGCTAAAACCCGACTCAATGGGCGCGGTGGCAGAAACATCGGGCAGCCACTAAGAGGAGAATAGTTTCGATCGGGCGAGATTGCTTCGCGACTCTTAACACTTCGCCACGAATCAGTAGATTTCTAGGGGGAACTCAGAAAAATCTTCCTCCTCCGGCCCGCCCGCCAGAGAAATTGAGGTTATTTCCACAGGGGAATTGAAAAAGACCGAGTTAAATGCACAACAGCTTAAATGTTTGATGCACTACAAATTAGCAGCGGTTCCCGATATGGAGTTTCGATGGCAATTTATTGGTTTCGACTCGTGGCCTGTAAACTGCCAGACTCTCAAAATTTATGCACCAACTGGAGGGGCGCGTCAATCGATTTTGGATTTTAGATTTTAGATTTTAGAATTGAAGCCTTGACTTGCGCGAGATAAATACGTTCGGCAATTTTCATCGGATACAGGTTTTTTATTTCTGGACGGATCGATCGCGTGGCGGGTATCCTGGATGCGAGGGGGTCAAACTCACAGCCGCTTCCATAATTAACTATTGTGAAATAAGCGCGCTGACGGTGAGGACGTTCTTAATTGTGGCAACTCTGGCTTTTATTGTCTTGTGCCGAATGAGGAATGCTCGTGCTGCCGAATCAGCCCGCTCAAAAACGCATACAAGCCACCGACTCCTGTCGTGGAGAGATCAAAATTTTAGACTCTTGTTCCAGTTCCCAGATTTATCTGTGGAGTAAATTTAAAATCTCAAATCGTTCGACTCAGGGCTCAAGCCGAAGTCTAAAATCTTAAATTGACTGACGAATACTGCATCAAGCAGTCCCGGACTTACTCTCTCGACGAGAAACCCGGTTTGTTCCTCGATGCTTGGTTGCGCTGCTTATTTTCGGTAAAAGTCGGCTTGATGAACTTAAGTCGGAGATTCGATAGATCAGTATACTTTCGATCGCTTTGCCAGCGGCAGCCGGTGGCGAATGGCCAGCAAAAACTTCACCCAGTTTGGAGCCAGGCCAAGAGGGTCTAAATTAAGCAGTGCAGTGGGCGATCGCTTTTAGTGACGTTGTTGCAGGTAATTTTGCGACAGGGGAGTCCGTACCGCCGGCAGTAACTCTTCTGGTTTCGGGCCTCGCCCTTTCGAGTAGCGCCACCCAAAAAAGCCAGCACTCAAAGCAACGGACAACAAGCAAAGCATCAGGGTGACAGATTTTTTCAACCCCGGTTTTTTTAACGGTTTCTGAGTCGGTGCAGCGGCGCGATTTGCTTGGATCGCCGAACACTCAGAATTAGGCATAGAGGAGGGCGAAGCCGTCGGTGAGTTCGGTGAATTAGCACCGTCGGGTCGATCGTTCTGGTGAACCCAATCCCTGCGATCTTTTAATTGGTTGGGATATTCCCAGACTTCGCCGTCAGAATTGTCTGACTCATGCGATCGATTCGCTGGGATTGGGGGGTATGGGGCGATCGCCGAAACCGAAGACGGAGCCTTCCATTCTGTACCCGCGAGCACCGGTTGCGTTCCCGGCGCGATTATGTGCACCATAGAACCGGATGTCGCACTGTGGGCCGGGGCGCCGGTCAAATAGCCGTCAAAGTCCGGGTGCTGGTAGAGAATCGGCAAAGCCCAGTATAGCTGGTGAGAACCGTAGGCAGAAATTAGCCCCGCTCTGGCCCGGCTCAGGCTGAGATCGACTGGATAGCCTTGATTGAGGTTGCGGTAAAACAGCCGCGTCAGAGTTAGGGCTACATCGTCGGGGATGCTTTCTGCCATTGCTAGCACTGCGGGAATGCCCCGCTTCACTAGAGCTTCGGTTAAGTTCCGTTCCGGGCTGTCGTCGGCGAGGTTTGAGGGGTCGCCGTAGGCGCCGCGGCAGGAGTTGAACACGGCCATCTGAATACCGTTGTTAACTAGCAATCCAGCTAAGTCGTCGCCACTCAAGGTTTCGGTTAAGCCGGTGCGGCTGCTGACTAGGTAGAGTTCCCCACCTCTGGAACCTAAGTTGCTGTGGCCTGCGTAGTGCAGGACTTGGTAGTGTCCTTGTTCTAGGGCTTGGGTAAGTTGTTCTCGATCGGGCTGTTCGAGAATAGTCAGTTGAATTTCCGGGGAATGGGGGCTGTTTTTGAGAGGATTACCGGTGCGGTTTTGGAGTTCTTGTTGCAAATGGAGCACTTCTCGCTTGAGCTGCAAGCTGTCTCGATCGCTCGGAGACGCGATCGCCATTAAAATTTTTAGTGGCCCGCCACTAGGCAGTATCCGGGTTTGTTTGAACAAACTTGTACCTGGTTGGTAGCGAGAAAACACGACATCGGTGCCGGTTGCCAAAGGGCGATCGCCGGCGTGCAGAACTTCCCACGGCAGTCGCGGCAAGCGCCGGCCTTTGAGTCCGAGTCGCAGTTGCAGCACTTCTCGGCGGTGCTGGGCGATGCCTTGAGCGCAAGTCCAGCTATCGCGCAAGTTTCCTTGAAACAGCCCGCTGTATAATTGTTGCCCCAGGGCTACTAAATTCGGCGCACAGTTGTTTCCCGAACGGGAGATGCCGCGACCCGCAAAACTGCTTCCCTGTACTGCTTTTCCTTGGAGCAAGCCTACCAGCGGGTCGTTCATCAGTTGAGAAGACAGTGCAAGCCATTGGTCGATCGGCCAGCGGACTTGTTGTTCGGCTAAGGGTACACCGGGTGCAACCCTTTCTGTCCGCACTAGATATTCGTCGTCCCCAACAGGGGTGACTGAGAGTTGAAATTCCTGGCTCACCGATTTAGCGCCCTCCCGCCTTAATTCTAAATTTGCCTGCGTTTTTGCGGCTAGCAATAGCGATCGGCAAAATAATTTTTACTTTTCCAATCAAAGTTTCTGAATGCGCTTCCCCCGATCGGGCGATCGCTGGGGTCATATATATTTGTTCAAACACTTTGAGGATATAAAAGTTGTACTTTAATAACAGTTTATTAGTTTTGATTGCCCTGTGGCTCGGTGAAAGCCGAATTTTCTCCAATCTTTGTATCTTTAACATTTTGCACCTCTACCGCAGACCCCTTTAAATTCGTCGTGAACTTGAGTTTCTCATTGCTGAGTAAAGTTAAATTCGAGGCACTTTACCAGGCGGAGCTATAGTTCTTATTAAAATTACTTCGGCTCTCGCCAACCGGTTTCAGGGCAATATCGCAGGGAAAGTTGAGTATTTTATTTTTTGGGAGAGGGGTCGATCGGTCTCTACCGCTTATCCTCTACCACCAACCCCCGATGTGTAATCTTGATTTTGTGTCAATTAATTAATTGGTCAGCCCTGGGCTCTCATCCGTAAGCCCTCCGCCCTCATCCTTAAGACCTCAGTGGCGATCGATAATCGATGCTTGACCATCGAGAATTCCTAATAATTTATTGCTAATTTACCGCTTTCATGATATATAAAATTTTGAATTTAACTGTTTTAATCGAGTTAAAGTTAAGCAGCAAAAATAAACATCAGCAGCCAAGAACTTTCAACAATACAACGACCATAAAATTGTTCCGGTACTCTCAAGCAACTCTTTTTTTGGCATCTAGAGGATTACCCCTCATCAGGCCGGTTTCTCGGAGAATTATTGGACTTGGTAGCGAAGCCGTTACAAAACAGGGTTGGGCAGCCTCGCCGTCGGTCAGACCCGCTCAAAATGCCGATCGAGCTTGCAACAGTCACCAAAAACGAATTCTGCGCTGGCATTACTTTTTGGCAAATTTTACAATCTGTCTTGAGATAGATATATTTTGACCAAAGTTTTAGTATTTTCCCGAAAAAAACAATTTTCTCAGTTGGCGAGGTTTCCTCGAATCGAGAGAAAATTGTGCAACTAAAAATTAGAACAAATATTTGCGCGGGGGAATTATCTAAATTTCTAATTAATCATCGGGAACTAAAATTACGAGGGTGCTGTCGTTTAGTCAAGAGATTCAAATCCTAGGTCAGGGAAGGATTTGTCAAAGCTGGGAGTGTTACTAAACTTCAATACACCCAGCCTAGATCGGAACAAAAGCAAGGATAAAATTTGGGGGATACAGGTTTGGGTAGTTATTTAGGAGTTGTCAGTTGCGAGTTGAAATTTTGCTAATTCACTGTAGAAATTACGGAGAAAATCTACAATCAGGGGTCCTTCGGTGGAGCTTATTGTAGAAATTACCGAGAACATCACAAATGCTCGGCGCTTCGGCGCAGTAATTACAGTGTAGGTTGCGGCTCGATTAATGGTGGTACGCAATTGCAGAATATCCAACTCGCAACATATGGAAAAAAACCTTGCGGTTTAAGAGGCATCTATAATAGTAAAGATGAGGGAATCAGATTTTCGAGCGGGCGAAAGCATGAAGTAAAAAAAATCTTCAGCACGATCCCGTTTGCTGATAAATTGATTCTAAGAAGCTTACCATTTTTTGGGAAATATCAACAATGGAACCAGACGCAATGTTGTTAGAAGAAGGACAAGGATCGCTTTTTCCCGTTCAAGATGAAACACAAAAGCCCGTCGGGGATTTAAGCGACGACAGCTCTACAATTTCCGATGAGGATTTAGCTCAGTTAATTCAGGTAGCGCTCACCGAAAACACCGACGGCCTTAGCACCACATTTCCAGCTCTGGCTAACGGCGTACTGGAAGAAGGTGCGGGCGATGATGATGACAATGCCATCGCTTTCCAGACCGTCGGAGGTACTGATGACGATGACGATGACGATGACGATGACGATGACGATGACGATGACGATGACAAGGGCATCGATTTCCCGACTGTTGGAGGTACTGATGACGATGACGATGGCTTAGATGATGACAGCGGCATCGATCGCCGCCGAACCGTCGTCGGTACCGATGACGATGACATCCTTGTCGCCACCGGCGAGCAGGATGAGATATTCGGCAAAAGAGGCAAGGACAGAATCAAAGGAAACCGCGGCAAAAAAAATCAAATGTTCGGCGGTAAAGATGACGACGATTGCGAGGGCGGCGATGACGACGATGAAATAAGAGGCGATCTGGGCAAAGATACCGTCATGGGCGGCAACGGCAACGACACCCTTAACGGCGGTAAAGACAACGATACCGTGATGGGTGGCAGTGGCAACGACATCTGCGAAGGCGATGACGGCGATGACTGGACCCACGGCAACGAAGGAGATGATGACGTTGACGGCGGCGCCGGCAACGATACCGTCTATGGCGGCAAAGGCAACGACGATTGTGAGGGCGGCGAAGGCAACGATGCAGTCAGGGGCGACACAGGCAACGACAACGTTAGCGGCGGCGACGGCAACGATACCGTTAACGGTGGCAAAGATAACGATACCGTGATGGGCGATGCCGGCAGCGACGTTTGCATGGGTGACGACGGCGACGACAGCGTGATGGGCGGCGACGGCGACGACAGCGTGATGGGCGGTGCCGGCAGCGACGTTTGCATGGGTGACGACGGCGACGACAGCGTGATGGGCGGCGACGGCGACGACAGCGTGATGG
>NZ_JAUBRP010000031.1:60783-63199 GCF_036701935.1 Microcoleus sp. M2_D5
GCGGTGCTGGCAACGATACCCTCGTTACTGGCGACGGCAATGACCTGGCCGACGGCGGCGACGGCGACGACAGCGTTAGCGGCGGCGGCAACGGCGACGATACGCTGATGGGCGGCGAGGGCAACGATACCCTGATGGGCGGTACTGGCAACCATACCTGTGTCGGCGGTGCTGGAGATGACGTTTATGTCGTGAGTAACAGTACCTCTGGGGCAAAAGCAGTCATCACTGACTACACAGACGGCAGCGACAAATTTCTGCTGTTTGGCGACTTGAACTTTAGCAGCTTGACCTTTATACAAGTCGGTGGCGATACCGAAATTCGGGTCAATAACTTTGCCTTGGCGCTATTGTTGAATGTCAACGCAACGCTGATCACTGCTGGCGACTTTTTGGGAGTTAATCCTGAAACTCCAACTCAAACTCCAACTCCAACTCCAACTCCAACTCCAAGTCAAACTCTCACTCCGATTTTTAACCCTCCGCGAGTGGAAGCTAATAATAGCTTGACTGCTGGTTCCAGCGGCGGCGAGCAAACTATTACTTCTGAGTTGTTGCGGTTTGTCGATGACGAGCAAGGTCCTGGCGGCACAGTCTTCAAGTTAACCGAGCTGCCCGATGCTACAACGGGCCAAGTATTGTTTAATGGAGTCGCCGTAACACAAGTCGGTTTTACCTTCACTCAAGCAGACATTAACGCAGGCTTGGTAAAATTCAAAGCGGTAGTAGGTTTTATCGGTGCGCTGAGTTTTGGTTTTGAAGTTAGCAACGGCAAACGAACTCTCACCGGCCAGCGTTTTAGCTTGAACATCGAGCAAAATGTCTTTAAGTTTGGTGGCACTACAGCACCTCAAGTTATTGTCGGTTCTGCGACGCTGGATAACGATATCGAAGGCAGCGATGGTGACGATAACATTACCGCCGGCAAAGCCAAAGACAAAATCATCGGTGGCAAAGGCAAGGACACAATTAAAGGTGGCGATGGCGATGACGATATCGACGGTGGAGATGATGATGACGATATCGAAGTCGGCCTAGGCAAAAACAAAATAAAAGGAGGCTTCGGCAACGACAAAATTAAAGCCGGCGATGATGATGACGATATCGACGGTGGAGATGATGATGATGATATCGACGGCGGTAAAGGCAAAAACACACTAAAAGGAGGCTTGGGCAAGGACAAAGTTAAAGGCGGCGATGATGATGACGATATCGACGGCGGTGATGACGATGACGATATCGACGGCGGTAAAGGCAAAAACACACTAAAAGGAGGCTTGGGCAAGGACAAAGTTAAAGGCGGCGATGATGATGACGATATCGACGGCGGTGATGACGATGACGATATCGACGGCGGTAAAGGCAAAAACACACTAAAAGGAGGCTTGGGCAAGGACAAAGTTAAAGGTGGCGATGATGATGACGATATCGACGGCGGCGATGACGATGACGATATCCAAGCTGGCATGGGCAATGACACCGTAATAGGCGGTGCTGGGAATGACACCTTAACTGGAAATGAGGGCGATGACGCTATCGAAGGTGGCATAGGAAGCAATACTCTAATTGGGGGTAGTGGAAAGGATCGCTTTATTTACCTCACTTCCCGCCAAGAGATTCAAACAGTTGCAGAAGCTGACTTTATTACTGACTTTAATGTCGATGACGATGTTTTAGAGCTTTCTACGGCAGCTTTTGCTAATCTCAGTGTTTCTAGCTTGACCCGACTGGAGATTACTGCTACTTCTACTGTGGGGTCGATCGGCAGCGCTAACTTGCTCGATTTCAGCCTGGATACCACTGTTACCAGCATCGCGTCTTTGCAAGCGCGGTTTGTAGCTTTGGGTGGCAACTTAGACGCGCCTACTTTCTGTCAGTTTACAGATGCCGAGACCGGCCGTGCTGTACTGGTATTTGCTGTTGGGGCGCGCTTTGAAGTTCTCACGAGTTTCTCGGCAAGCATTCGCCTGCAAGTCAGTAACTTTGTCTTCAGCGGCACGCCACTAAATATTCCTGTCGGTACTGCTGGTGCTGACAATGTGAATTTGGGCACTTATCCGGCTGCAGTTAATTTCGATGGTTTAGCAGGCGATGACAACATTGTCGGCAGCAATTTTAACGATACCATCCTTGGCGGCGACGGCAACGATACCATCACCGGCGGTCTTGGTTTGGATGTCATAAGCGGCGGCAGTGGTGCGGATCTGTTTGTTTACAGGACAACGAAAGAAGGCGGCGATAAAATTTCTGACTTTAAGTCAGGAACTGATAAATTCGAGTTTAGCGCGAGCGCTTTCGGCAATTTGACTACGACTAACTTTGACGGTGTTAGCGGTTCAAATCCTGACATTACTGGCAAAGAGTTAGTGATTTTCACAGGCGGCAGTTATGCTTCTTTGGAAGATGCACAAGCTAA
>NZ_JAUBRP010000031.1:63299-69704 GCF_036701935.1 Microcoleus sp. M2_D5
TTCGGTTCAGGTGTTGGCGGTTACAACTTCACTACTCCTGTGTTGTTTACCGGAGATGCGAAGGCTAACAGTGTCACGGGTACTGAGTTTGCTGACATCTTCAGCGGCGGCAGCGGTGCAGATATTCTGACTGGCGGCAGTGGTGCGGATCTGTTTGTTTACAAAGCAGCAGGCGAAGGCGGTGATACGATTACTGACTTTACTGTTGGGGTGGACAAATTCGAGTTTACCGCGAGCGCTTTCGGCAATTTGACTACGACTAACTTTGACGCTGTAAGTGGTTCCAATCCTGACATTACTGGCAAAGAGTTAGTGATTTTCACAGGCGGCAGTTATGCTTCTTTGGAAGATGCACAAGCTAAGGTACTGGGCAATTCTACAACTGCTGGTTTCTTCGCCTTTACGAATGCGTCGAACGAGACTGTGTTGTATTTTGACTCGAACGGTACCGCAGCGGGTGGTTCTACCTTGATTGCGAATCTGGGTACGGCTGCTAGCAATCTGGGTACGGCGGACTTTGTATTTACAGGTACGATCGCCTCGGATGCTACTGGTACTTCTCCGACTGGTACTACTACCAACTCCAGTAGCGTTGTGGATTTAATCACTAATCCCGGTACTTTCCCAAGCGACTTTAACAACTTCGGTTCAGGTGTTGGCGGTTACAACTTCACTACTCCTGTGTTGTTTACCGGAGATGCGAAGGCTAACAGTGTCACTGGTACTGAGTTTGCTGACATCTTCAGCGGTGGCAGCGGTGCAGATATTCTGACTGGCGGCAGTGGTGCGGATCTGTTTGTTTACAAAGCAGCAGGCGAAGGCGGTGATACGATTACTGACTTTACTGTTGGGGTGGACAAATTCGAGTTTACCGCGAGCGCTTTCGGCAATTTGACTACGACTAACTTTGACGCTGTAAGTGGTTCCAATCCTGACATTACTGGCAAAGAGTTAGTGATTTTCACAGGCGGCAGTTATGCTTCTTTGGAAGATGCACAAGCTAAGGTACTGGGCAATTCTACAACTGCTGGTTTCTTCGCCTTTACGAATGCGTCGAACGAGACTGTGTTGTATTTTGACTCGAACGGTACAACTGTCGGCGGTTCTAGCTTGATTGCGAATCTGGGTACGGCTGCTAGCAATCTGGGTACGGCGGACTTTGTATTTACAGGTACGATCGCCTCGGATGCTACTGGTACTTCTCCTGGTGGTACTACTACCAACTCAGGTAGCGTTGTGGATTTAATCACTAATCCCGGTACTTACCCAACCGACTTTAACAATTTCGGTTCAGGTGTTGGCGGTTACAACTTCACCACTCCTGTTTTATTTACAGGAAGTGCGACAGCTAATAACGTCACCGGCACTGAGTTTGCTGACATCTTGAACGGCGGATCGAGTGCTGATATTTTCGACGGCGGTGCAGGTAACGACAGCCTCTTCGGCGGTGGCGGTAACGACAGCCTCTTCGGCGGTGGCGGTAACGACTATTTGATCGGTGGCGACGGTAACGACTCTCTCAGTGGCGGGCCTGGTGCTGACACCCTGATTGGTGGATCGGGTAATGACAGCTTCTACTACAACAACTTCGGCGAGGGCGCCGTGGGTACTAACGTAGACCAAATCGGCGATTTTGTGGTCGGTCAAGACAAGTTTATCTTGCAGTTAAACAGCTTCCCTGGCTTGTCAGCAGTGCCAAATACGGATGGACTTTCTTCCAACTCGTTCTTGGTGCTTGAGAGTGGTGTTTACAATGGCAGCTCGGCTCCAGCCGGGGCGGCCCCGTCAGATGCGTTCCTCTTCTATGAAAATGGAAGCGGACGATTCGGATTTGACCCTGACGGTATTGCCGGTGCTAACCCTGGCGTGACGCTGGCAATTCTCAACGGCCAACCGGCCGTGACGGCTTCTGACGTTGCCTTGATTTAATTTGAGCAAAAGTGGGTGCGGGTAGATTCTGAAACATCGCCCAACCGACTCTCAAAACTAATTGTGTTATGTTTCGAGCTGGGGATATCTATCCCTGGCTTTTTTGTGGGCATAGGGCAATACGGTTCAGTTAAGGAAAATTGTAGCGAAAATGTTGGGTTTCGTTCCTCAACCCAACCTACGCACTGCGCTCGAAGCAACTTTAACCGGGCCGTCCATCATGGCTATCTACGACGGTTTGTCTACTAAACTGTATTACGATAGCAACGGTTCTACGGTTGGCGGTAACAGTTTGTTTGCTACTGTCGATGTCAATTTGGGAGTTTCCGGTAATTCTGAATTGTTCTTGTTCTAAACGGCAAGAATCCTAATCGGGATATCGGTACGGTTAGGGACACAGCATGGCTGTGTCCCTACAAGATACGGGTAAGGACAGAGCCATGCTGTGTCCTTTTTTTTGGTAATTGTTAAACAATTTAGCTGCTATTTTTTGGGTAGGGAAATGGCATTGCCGGGTTCTTTTTTGCGTTGTTGTCGATGGTTGGAGTCGATCGCACTCGCGAGGACAATTTCACGATTCAATCCGGTTTATTTTACCCGTTATATCCATTCCGGTTGTATGGGAATAATTAAACCGCAGAGGACACAGAGGATGCAGAGAAAGGGGAGAGAGAGATGAATAATTCCGATGCCAATGGATTTGATATTCCCGAAAATCAGGACTCTGCGCCGTGCCGTTTCCCTACAATTAATCGGGCGCTGGTTAAATTTGTATTCACATGGACGCACTTCGACAAAGAAACTGGGTTTTTTACCTCATATTCGAGTGCGAACGAAGTATTTTCGTAAAAAAACCCGGTTTCTGGGTCCCATGCGTCACTCCTAATTGATTAACCCCTCTCCTGTGCAAGTACAAACGTCCCTTTAATTGTTGATAGTAAATTGTCATAACTTTGATTTTAGTCCACAGCTTTTTTAACCATTAAGCGCCACAGCTAATGATAATTATTCATAAGCTGATGATAGAAATTTATAGTTTAATGGTAAGAGTGAAGCGGGCAATGCCCACCCTACAAATAGAGTCCTCGATCGCCCTAATCTAAAATCTATGAGTGCCCAAAATCCCTTGTCAGTCTGTTTCGCCGATGTGGAGGCAGCGGCAAAGCGCTTGCAGGGTAAAGCTTTCAAGACGCCGGTTCTGACTTCGGAAACTTTCAATAAACGCACAAATTCTCAGGTATTTTTCAAGTGCGAGAACTTTCAGCGCACGGGTTCGTTTAAATTTCGGGGTGCTTGCAATGCTTTGATGCAGCTATCTGAAGCGGAAAAACAGCGGGGAGTGCTGACTTTTTCTTCGGGAAATCACGCGCAGGCGATCGCCCTTGCCGCACGATTGCTAGAAATTCCTGCTACTGTTGTCATGCCGGCAGATGCGCCAAAAGTCAAGCAAGAGGCGACTCGCGGCTACGGCGCAGAAATTATTTTGTACGATCGCACTCAAGTTTCTCGCGAAGAGTTAGCCGCTAAAATTGCCGCACAACGACACTTGACAATTGTTCCTCCTTATGATGATGCCCGCGTGATTGCGGGACAAGGTACGGCGGCGCTGGAATTAATCGCAGAAGTTGGGGAGTTGGATTTGCTGTTAGTTTGCTGCGGTGGCGGGGGTTTGCTGTCGGGATGCGCGATCGCCGCAAAAACTTTGTCTCCGCAGTGTAAAGTAATCGGGGTAGAACCGGCACAAGCAGACGATGCGGCGCGATCGTTCCGCACGAAAACGCTGCAAACTGTTACTAACCCGGATACGATTGCTGACGGTGCGCGCACGCCATCTTTGGGGAAATTAACCTTTCCTTTGGTGCTGCATTATGTGGACGATATGGCAACAGTTTCAGAAGAGGCAATTCGCAGCACAATGTTTTTTATATGGGAACGCATGAAGATAGTTGTTGAACCGACGGGAGTGTTAGCAGCGGCGGCTTTGTTGTCAGGTGTTGTGCAGGCTGAAAATGCGAGGATTGGCGTGATTGTTAGTGGCGGAAATGTGGATTTGAGCCAAGTCAATCGATTTTAGATTTTAGATTTTAGATTTTAGATTTTAGATTTGGCGTTGCTGAATACAGGTTTGAATAGAAAATTTCGGAATTGCTATAAGCCAACTATCGTGAGTTATGTAACTTCCCATAAAACTTTATTCATACCGTGAATCAGCAACGCCAGATTTGAGATTGAATAATTTATGTAGCAGGTTCTCTGATAAAATGCTGGCACAGCAAACTTTGATAACACAGCACAATGTCTTCAGAAACAAACTCAGCGGCTCAATCTACAACTGGTGCAGATGCGATCGATGTTGCGATCGGCTCTGGAATCGACTTTGACGGTACTCCGATTCCGCAAGCAAAATTAGACCTCTACAAGCAAGTGATGGGATTAGAAGCCGGCAGACAGCGCAGCGGCGTGTCAAATACCATGCGATCGCGCATTGTCCGCATCGGTGTCAAACACATCGGTCAAGAAGAACTCGATAAAATGCTGGTGGCGGCCGACTTTGCACCGCTCAAAGAGAAAGAAATCGCTTTTTACTACGGCGGTAAATAGATCGTATTTATCCCACATCTTGCACCATTCTCAATAAGCCTTTTATCAACAGGCTTTTCGGCCTGTTCCACAAGAAAATCAATTCTTTGTGGAACAGGCCGAAAAGCCTGTTGCTGTCGATTTTGCCTAAAATAGACATAACCCACGCTCATAACATCTGTCATGCAAAGTTACACCCTCGCAGAAGTATGTAATCCACAGGGGACAGTCTTTAACCGAGCTGCTGTGGAGCCAGTTTTACTCACAGATAAATCGCAGCCCAGCCACGTAATTATGTCCGCTGATGCCTATCAGCGCTTGATAGAGCGGCTGATGGAATTAGAAGATATGCTTTTAGGTTCATCAGCAAAATCTGCCCTGAGTCAGTCTCAAATGGTTGGTACTAAAACCTTTGTAGAAACACTAAAACAACTGGCCAATGGCGAAACTTGATGGTTGACAAACAGTTCTCGATTTTCTCAAGGGTTTGCAACCTAAAATAGCGGCTCAAATTGCTAAAAAAGTGTTAGCGCTGAATGTCGATTCTTTACCTAATGATAGCAAGCAATTAATCGGATATCCGGGTTATTATCGGGTAGATAGTGGCGAGTATCGGATTGTTTGCAGCTTTAATTCCGAAGAAGATTTGGTAGAAATTATTCTAGTTGGCAAGTGTAACAATGATGAAGTGTACAAAAAATTAGAGCGCCTTTTTTAAGAAACTCATTCTCAGTGATGCTGCTTTAAATATCTGGTAATTATTTTGATATTACTCCGGTTTTAAAGTGCGTTCCATCAGCGATAAAACAGCTTGTTCGGGAGTAATTTCACCATTTAATAAGCGATAAACTTGACGAGAAACAGGCACTTCAATGCCGCGTTGATTCGCTAAATCTATCAACACATTAGTAGTATTGACTCCCTCAGCAGTGCTCTGCAATTCGTGCAAAATTTGCTCTAAAGATTTGCCTTCAGCCAATCCGAAACCAACCCGATAATTGCGCGATAAAGGACTGTTGCAAGTAGCGAGCAAATCTCCCAAACCAGACAAACCGTAAAAAGTTTCTGCGCGAGCTCCCAAACGAACTCCCACCCGAATCATTTCCGGCAAAGCGCGAGTCAGCAAAGCAGATTTAGCATTAGTTCCTAATTGTAAACCGTCGCAAACACCAGCGGCGATCGCAAATACATTTTTCAAAGTTCCACCCAACTCAGTTCCCAGCGGGTCTTCATTCACATAAACCCGAAAAATATCGGAACTGTAAATATTTTGCACTTGCTTGGCCGCCGCTAAATCCGAACTCGCCGCTACCGTTGCCGCCGGCAATCCCTGCTGAATTTCCTCGGAAAGATTAGGGCCCGAAAGTACCACAATTGAATTGTTAGGAAAGGCATTTTGCCAAATTTGAGACGGAGTGCGTGTAGTCGCGGGGTCTAAACCTTTGGTGACGGTAACTATAATTGTACTGGGACTTAACTCTAACGCCAGCAGTCGATCGACCGTTGCTCCAACTCCTTTCATCGAAACTGCCGAAACAACAACATCCGCACCTGTGATAACTGATTCTAGATTAACAGAACTGCTGCGCGACCACAAATTAACTCGATCGCCTTTTTTCCCTCCCAGATTGGCCAAGGCTGAACCCCAAGCACCTCCGCCTAATATTGTCAAGCTTGCCATAAAATTTAGTTTAATGAACTCAGATTTTACACCATTTTCAAGAACGGGCGAGACGCCCGTTCCACAATAACATTGAAATTTTTTGTGGAACAGGCATCTTGCCTGTTCCTGACATTAGTGAAAGAAGATTGAATTTTGTTTGTGGAACAGGCATCTTGCCTGTTCCTGACATTAGTGAAAGAAGATTGAATTTTGTTTGTGGAACAGGCATCTTG
>NZ_JAUBRP010000031.1:69804-78678 GCF_036701935.1 Microcoleus sp. M2_D5
CCTGTTCCTGACATTAGTGAAAGAAGATTGAATTTGTTTGTGGAACAGGCATCTTGCCTGTTCCTGAAATTAGTGAAAGAAGATTGAATTTTTTTGTGGAACAGGCATCTTGCCTGTTCCTGACATTAGTGCAAGATGTGAAATGAAAAAAGAAACAAAAACTCCCCTCCTACAAACGCGGCCGCAATCCATAATGACGGTAACGCCAATAATCTCGTAAAATGCGATCGTGATCGAAACACAATTCACGAGGAATCTGCCAAGATTCAAAAAATTGTAAACTTTTAGCATCGTCGGCGGCTTGAGGTTCGCCCGTTGCAGAAGCCAAGAATACAATACTGATTGTGTGTTGGCGCGCGTCGCGATTGGGGTCAGAATAAACGTAAAATTGCTCAATTAATTCTACATTCAAACTCGTTTCTTCTAAAGCTTCGCGTTTGGCCGCCGCTTCTACCGATTCCCCGTAATCGACAAAGCCGCCGGGAATTGCCCAGCCGTAGGGAATATTGCGGCGTTCGACGAGTACGATCGGGCGATGGGGGCGATCGGCTAATTCGATGATAATATCAACTGTAGGAGCGGGATTTTTGTAAGTCATTTTGTTGGGCATTGGTCATGGCATTGGTCATTGGTCATGGGGTATTAATGATTTTATGTGTAACAAATAACAGATAACAAATAACACTCAACTATCGTAAGGTGCGTCGCTCGAAAGAATCTGCAAGTTACATTTAACATCTGCTAGCGACGCACCCTACAAAACGAGCCAGAAAATCTGTTATGCTAAACCGCGAATTAGTACGCGCTGCCTTTGCAAAACCTCTGAGTACAGCTTTTCCAACTCAGTAATATTCTGACTGAGAGTGTATCGCTCCATCGCCCGTTGGCGTGCTTTTTGACCAAGCAGCATTCCCAACTCAGGATGGTCGCAAAACAGCGGCAGCAAGGTTTGCAACTGACTTCGTACCCTCTGAGTGTTCAAAACTATCCCCGCGCCTTCCTCCAATGCCTCGCCGTCAGCACCGGCATCGGTGGCCAAACAAGCTAAACCGCAGGCCATCGCTTCCAGCAGCGACAGCGACAGTCCCTCCACCAAAGAAGGCAAAATAAATACGTCTGCGCCCCGCAGAATTTCGATCCGGCGTTCCTCCTCGGCGACAAATCCGAGCCACACAATGCCATCATCTTCGCCGTAAAACAGTTGCAGCGAGGCGGCTAGGGGCCCGTCGCCTACGATCGCCAATACGTTCCCAGGGCCAAAATTACAGTGTTTCCAGGCCTTGAGCATCGACTCGACATTTTTCTCCTGGGCAATGCGGCCTTGGTAAACAAAAATTCGATCGGCCTTTAATTCCGACTTCAACCCCGAAGGCCCTGGAGAATATTTAACAGCATCGACGCCGTTGGGAATCACGGCTACCCGTTCCTGCGGCACTCCCAACTTCACCAATATATCCCGCTGAATTTGAGAAAAAACGATCGTCGAGTCGTAGTTCGCCAAAAACGGGGCGTACAGTTGATACATCAGGTGTTGGGTTCCCGATGTCAAATTCCGCAATTTGCGATCGAACGGCGGGTGAAAAGTCGCCACCAGAGGCAAATTCAATTCTTGGCAAATTTCTGGCAGCAGAAAGTCCAGAGGCGAAAGCGTCAGGGAAGCGTGAACAACATCGGGTTTGAGCCGGCGCAGAGATTTCATCAACACTGTGCGCGACTTGAGAGTGGGAATCGTATAAATTTGCGATTTGTAGTGACAGGGTAAAGAGACTTCGTTGCAACTGGCGGACGAGAGCGAATTGGTATATGAGGTTTGAGCAATTCCCTTTCCCCACGAACCATTTGCCATGTTCCACCCCGTACTGTTCCTGTCGAGTGAGTCCGCCTCTTGGGCAAAGTGCAGGAAACTGACCTGGTATCCCCGGTCTAATAGTGCGTTGGTGACTTCCCTGGAGTAAGTGACGTTACCGCAAAAAGGTGATTTTTTTCCTAGCCAAGCGATGTGCATTCCAGTAAATCAGAGTTTGTTATTTATTTAGATTCGATCGACTTTGGTATTACTGCTAGGGAAAATATACCAGGTTAAGACACCCCCAGCCATCGCTAATCCTGCTAAAGCCAAAAATACTGTCGGCAAACCCAGAAATGTTTCGGCTACCCCGGCCAAAGCCAACGGTAAACTCAAAGCAATATTAGTGGCATTGTTTTGCAGTCCGAAGACTTTTCCCCGCATTTCTTCTGGGGTTTCTGCTTGAATTGTAGTCTGCATCGGCACTCCCACCAATGAGGCAAATAAACCCAACAGGGTAATGAACAGCACCGACAGCCACAAATGCTGTGTAAACGCAGAAAGGGCCATCAGAGCAAGTGCCATGCCAATCGATCCGATTAAACTCAGTTGGGAGTGAGAAAATTTATGGCCGAGATAGCCGACTGTCGTCGCCCCAGCAGCCATGCCAACGCCCACCGCCGCCAGCAAAAAGCCAAATTGCGATGCTTTCATACCGGGGAGGATTTCTGCCAGCCGCACCGCTAGAACTGCCAGAGCTGCAAAAATGGAAAATAGAATAATTAGTTGAATTAAAGCATTGCGGACTTTTGGTTGATCGTTGATGTAACGCAGGCCGTCTCGCAAATCTGCTAAGGGGTGGGGCGGTTCGTGTTCGACTTCGTTTTTTTCGCCTGTTTTCATCGACAGCAACAGCACTCCGGCGAAGGCGTAACTTCCGCCTACTACTAATTCTTTGCCGATGCCGAGTCCGCCGCCGAGGTTGGAAAATAGGGTGTCGGCTAAAGCTAGTAAGGGTTCTCCGACTGCGAAGCCAATAATCACCGAACCCATCATGGTTGTGGTGTAGAGGGAGTTTGCCGATAGCAGGTGGCGGCGTTCCACAATTAGGGGAATCACTGACTGTTCTGCTGGGGCAAAAAATTGAGTTAGAGTCGAGACTAGGAATGTCACTAGCAGCAGCAAGCAGAATCCGAGCGGCAGTTGACCGAGTTCCCACCCGTCTGAGAGCCACAGCAGCACGGGCAAGGTTAGAACAAAGCCTCCCCGCAGCAGGTTTGTGGCTACCAGCACTGCTTTTTTCGACCACCTATCGACATACACGCCTGCGGCGGCTCCAAACAGCACTGCGGGAATGGTAAAGGCGATCATGATTGCTGATACCCACCTGCTGATGGTTTGATCTGGCGCTTGAAAGCGGCTGGCCACGAGGGCGATCGTCAGTACGAGATAAACTTTATCTGCTAGTTGAGAGAAAACTTGCCCGCTCCACAATGCTAAAAAATTTCGGTTTTTCAGAACTGGCAGAAATCCTGTTTCTTGTTCGGGAATTTCGGCTACTGCTTCGGAGAGTTCTGCTGCTGACTCTGCTGTTGGTACCGGGGGGATTGCTTCGGGTTCTTGGCTTTTGCCGTTGCTTGACTCTGTTTCTTTCGTTGTGGGATATTTATCCATTTCTGGGTCTTGGACGTTGCTCCATTGTCGATCGGTCAAGGCGGGTTCCGAGCGAAAATCGGGAAAATTTTCTCGTTCTTCCATTTTGTGGTGGGTCACAGCTAACACAGATATTGTCAAATCAGAATCGGACAGTCGCATCATAGGATTTGGGGTGGCTCGCCTGGGATGGTGGAGGTTGGGGGGATGGGAATTTAAAATTGAGGTGTTAAGCCCTAAGTTTATTAATAATCTCGTAACTTTATCTCTATCTATTATCTGATGTCGCAACAATCTTGAGAATTTACCTGAAAAGGCCGGCAGGTTCGGGTATCCGGCAGGCTGGGGGTGCGATGTACGATCGCCCCTTCACCTCTTTGACTCAACACTCAAAATTTAAAACTCAAAACTCTCTAGGTAGGTGTCGATCGAGCTTCCCGATCGAATCGTGCAACCTAAATGATACTGGGCATATTGTCGCAAAATATTTTCGACAGATACCCAAGTTGTTCGATCGGCAATCCCCTCTCCTAGTTCTGGACTAGCCAACTGTTGCAGCGCTGCTAATTCCTTAGCATTTATCTCGAAATTTGTCAAGTGTTTGCTGCCATTCGTTTGCCGGGAACGGGAGGCGGCTTTGTACAAGCTACCGATTTCTGAAGAGAGTTCTGCCTCTAGGTTAGCTAGTTCGGACAAGCTGAAGGTTCCCCCAGAGGGTATACTAAACCCGGTTTGCCAGTTCGGATCGCTGAAATTTGGGATGAGCGGCCCTCTGGTGGCGGAGCAGACTTGGACTTGGGGCGCGAGGCCGGCTAAGGCTAGCAGGTGAAAAATACCGTGGCAGAGGTGAGCCATCAGCACGGCGGCGGATTGGATTTCTGTGCGATCGGACAAACGCTCCAAACGGCTCAAATGTTCGCCCAGCAACCAAAACAGGTCTTCTTGGGGCTCATCGGAAACGGCGCTGGCGATCGCCAATTCGGCCAGATATTGCGCCGCTGCGAGTTTCCCCAGGTTGCGGCTCAAACCGGGATGGGATTCTACGGTGTTGGCTTGGGTAATTTTGTCGAGCGATCGGCCTTTGGCAATTAGCAATTCGTTGACGACAAATAATTCGCTTCTGCCGCCAATGGTCGATCGTTGTTTGCGAACACCCGGTGCTACGGCTCGAATTAAGCCGAATTCCCGCGTCAAAATTGTCAGCACTCGATCGGATTCGCCGATGGGTGCACTCTTAAGATTGATTCCAGTTGCTTTGTAAGTTCGAGTCACTCGATTTTAGATTTTAGATTTTAGATTTTAGATTTACTACATTACTTCCGACAGTTGCATTGTCCTCGTTGCTCGATCGACCTAGAACAGTCATTCTACAGTTGGCAATCAAAAACTGTCCGAAGTATTGTTATTAGACACTAGCAAAAACAGTCCAATAGGCAAAACTTTTAGTTGTAGGGTGCGTAAGGGCGCACCAATTCCCCATTAGCCATTACCAATTAGCCATTGCTAATAACTAATAACTAATGACTAATGACTAATGACTAATGACTTTTATCTAAATTATCGCGCTGGCGGATTAATTCCGGGCCGCGGGAAGTCCCCAAACGAGTTGCCCCAGCTACTACCAAATCTATAGCTTGTTCGTGAGTGCGAATTCCGCCGGCCGCTTTAATCCCAATCCGTCCCTTGGTAACTTCCTTCAGCAGTCGCACATCGTCAACTTTCGCCGGGCCAAAAAAGCCAGTGTTGGTTTTGATGTAGGCGACGCCAGCTTCCATACAAATCTGGGCCGCTAATTGTTTTTCGGCATCGGAAAGGAGCGAACTTTCGATAATTGCTTTAATGGTGAGATTAGTTTCTTCGGAAATTTGGGCTAATTCCCGGTGGAATTCGTCGATTCTTCCAGCTTTCAACAATCCTAAGTTAACAGAGACATCTAACTCTACGGCTCCATTCTCTGCTGCTTCTTGAGCTTCGTAAAGTTTCACCGTTGAAGTCGAAGCACCGGTGGGAAAACCTATAACTGTACAGACTTTGGGACGTTTGCCGTGCAGCAGCTCAACTGCTTGTCTGACGTAGGCGGGATACACGCAAACTGTGACAAAGCCAAATCTCTCTGCTTGTTGGCAACAATGTTCTACTTGCTCTGGCGTGGCGGTGGGGTCGATCAGGCCGTAGTCGATCAAGGGGGCAATATCGATGTCTGCCTGGTTTGCAGCCATTGCTGTTTTTTCTCCGAAGTAACTACTTTATTAAGTATGTATCGAATTTACCAATCTAAAATCTAAAATCTAAAATCTAAAATCGATCGACTTTACTTTGACCCGATCGAGCATAAATACTCAATTCGCTGCTCGCAAAAACTATTGTGGGAATTGGTTTGCCAATTTATGTCAAAAAAATATTTTGGTATCTGCCTTTAGATACATTTTTGATCTGTCTTTAGGTATACTTTGTTAAAAGGAGTTGCGGTAGAGCCTGCGTCAGCTACGCTAGGGCAGAGCCTGGTAGCGGCTGCTGTTTTTACTCTGAGTAGTGCTTTAAAAACATAAAAGCCAGTGCCAAGCATGAATCATTTAGAACTAGAACAAGAAATTGGGAAGATGGCTAGAGCGATGATGACTCGCAATAGTTTAATTGGTAAGGATTTGATTGCGGATCTCAGAGGGCGGCTGTCGGTTGACAGTTTAGCTGCTTTGATGATTGTCAGTATTGAGCGTTTGATTTGGTATGACTGCGAGTCCGTAATCTGGAGTTTGAGTTATTTGATTCCTGCTGACGTGATGGAAGAAATTCGCCGGATTACTGCGCTGATTGTTTGCCAGCGGTTGATGGGCAAGGGTTTTGTGCTGGGGACAGATTTTAGTATTGATGCAACAGGCCAGTTGATGTTGAGTGAGAATGCTAAAACAGCGGTTGTGATTGCTTGAATTGGGCAACCAGAAGTAGAAGCTATTAGCACTAGGAGATTTGCAGTTAGACTTGGGGCGCCCTAGAACTTTTTGTGTAACTGCAAACCTAATTCGGGATGCGGTAAGAGTTGCGTGATTCACGCAGAGTTAAGATTGGCAGCAGCTCTAAAAAACGATGAGTGCGGTTAGCTAAAAGAGCTTTTTACTAGAGGAAAATAGTTAGTTTCGACCGCAAATTGTTGAGTTTGTTACGGGTACTGTGTACGGGCGATCGCCCTGTATCAAATTTTTCATATTTTTAGTGGAATTACAGTTTTATTCCAGGTATGGTTTCATGTAGAATCATCCCTAAGATAGATACAAAATATTATGAACTTAATTCAAAACTTGGAAGCAGCTTGGTATTACCATCTGGGATCGCGCCACCTCGAAGCTAACGACGATCATGGTGCTCTGGCGAACTTTAACAGAGCTTTGAAGTTGCAATCAGATCATTATAAGGCTTGGTTCGGCCGAGGTATGGCTTTGGGGAATTTAGAACGGCACTTAGAGGCGCTGAAGAGTTTTGATGAGGCTTTGGCGGTGCAGCCGAATGCGAGCTTTGGCTGGCACAACCGGGCTATTGCTTTAGGAAAATTGGGCGAGTGGTTGGAAGCTCTCAATAGTTTTGACCGGGCTCTGGAGTTCAGTCCGTGCGCGGCGAGTATTTGGCACAACCGAGGACTGACGCTGATCGAGATGGGGCTGTACGAGAAGGCGGTTCTGAGTTTCGATCGCTGTTTAAATTTGTATCCGGAGTCTGCTTGGGCGTGGTACAACCGAGGTAATGCCCTGTTGGAACTCAAGCTTTACTATCAGGCGCTCAACAGTTTTG
Source organism: Microcoleus sp. M2_D5 (assembly GCF_036701935.1). Lineage (NCBI taxonomy): Bacteria > Bacillati > Cyanobacteriota > Cyanophyceae > Oscillatoriales > Microcoleaceae > Microcoleus > Microcoleus sp. M2_D5. The sequence continues at coordinate 77,027 of NZ_JAUBRP010000031.1, forward strand.
ACCGGGCGATCGAGTTTAAGCCTGACGATGCGAAGGCTTGGTACAATCGCGGTATAGCTGCAAACTCTATGGGACTTTACAAACAAGCAGTAGCTAGTTTTAGCCGATCGATCGCTCTACAACCGGGCAGAGCCGAAGCTGTGGGCGAACGGAGAGTTGCTTTGGAGAAATTAGTAGGTTTAAATCAGAGAAATTCCAAGTTTACTCCCACATCTGAGCGTCCCTTGGAAGATTATTTAATTTGGTACAACCAGGGTGTGGAATTGGCGCGAAAAGGCTGCTACTCTGAGGCGATTGCTTGCTACGAAACAGTCTTAGAAATAACTCCTGATTTTGCTAATGCTTTTTACAATAAAGCTTGCTGTTATGCGCTACTGGGATTTGCTGATTTGGCCCTTGACAATTTGCAGCGGGCTGTTGAGTTTATCCCTAATTTATACCGAGAGCTAGCTTTAGCTGACCCGGATTTAAGCTGCATTTGGAAACAAGAACGTTTTGAAGCGCTGATCCAAGGTTGATTTTACACAAAAAACAGCTCGCCAATGGGGCGAGCTGTTTTTTTGGGCGGCCCAAGTTCGATCGCCCTCAAGAGTATTTTTGCAATCTTTGCTATTGCAAGGAAACTCGGATTGAGGGCTTGACCGGCCTCTTGGCAACTACGATCACCCGGTAAGTGCCGGACTCGGGGAGTTGAGCAAAAGTTTGACCTTCGCCTTGATCCAGAAGTTGTCCCGACGGAGATTCGATCGCCAGATCTAGATTTTTGGTGCTAGCTGTCACCCTAATTGTCTGTCCCTGCTTGCCTTGAACCGTGATGGGCTGGATTTGGTAGCCGGACATTTTGAGTTTAATTGTGGCTTGTTTTTCCTTGAATGCTATGGGAATTGCGCGATCGGGCCTATAAGTCCACTTGGCGTTAAAGTCGCGTCCCAGTACAAAGCTGGTGGTTTCACCTTTCGGGGTAACTCGCACCCGGTAGATGCCTGACTCTGGCAACTGGCCAATCCACTGATTGTCTGCTTTTTCAATAACCCCCATATTTTCACCATTGGGACTGTACAGTTCGGCTGTCAGTTGTCCCGCCCACAGTGAGAGAGTGAGTTCTCGCCCTTTGATGCCTTCAAAAATATAGGTGGTGGGTTGGTTGATTGTTTCTCGGATTTCCGAGGTTGACATTCGCTCGATCGGTTCGAGGTTTGAAACTGATTCAGAAGTAACGGGTTTGTTAAGGGTTTCTGTAATTTCCGAGGCAGCCATCAGCTCGCTCGGTGCAATTTTGGGGGCTACTGGGCTGGCAAATACTGATTTTGCCGTCATCATGAGTAGCATTCCAGTCAGTAAAATTAGTTTTTTCATGTCGCACTTCCGAGGGGGGGGTAAGGAGTTGTATATGGTTACTTGTGTTTGCCTGTTTTCACCGGATTAAATCTGGCGATCGCACAGAGGCTACAGGAGGATATAGGATACACGTAAATATCCCGTACTTGCACAAAACCTGCTGGTAGCAAATTGGCAGTGCGGGAGCTAAGTAGTAGCCTCAATTTGTCGGGACTTTTCAATGATACTACCTACGCATAATATCATTAGGAATGAGAATTAAATAACTTCCACAAGTTTGTGGGATGGGCGTCCCGCCAGTCCTTTTTGGACTG